>CALYBE010000120.1 GCA_944393735.1 uncultured Clostridia bacterium | reverse complement strand
ACCATTATCAGCAATCCCTAAACTTTGTTTAGCATCATCACTCATTTTATTGTAATCACCAGATACAGTGACAGATATATTATTGCCATCAACTTTTGTCTTATATTCAATACCGTCTTCTTCGTTAAAGTCTTTAAAAGGTTCTTCTAAACTTTCAAGTAATGTATCCGCATAATCTTTATATTCATTTGTAAGTGCAATTGACATAGTTGCTTCATACGACTTAATTTTATTATTATCAAAATTAATTAATTGTACTTCTTTAGTTTTACCGGCATCAATTTCTTCTTCTTTAGTGCAACTTAAGGATTTACTATCACATCCAGTAAGTAATAATCCAAAAATAAAAAACATCGCTAATAATTTAGTTTTTTTCATTAAATCACCCTAAATTAAGTATAGCGACAAATTTAATTTTAATCAATAAGTTTTTGTAAAATACAATTTAATTTTAACTAAATTAGTATTAATATATTTATTTTTAATACCATAGTCAAAGATATTTTTAAGTAAATTCATAATTTTTCTAATATAACTTTTGCTGTATAAATGCCCATTATAAGTTTTATTTGTTAAATATATATAAAAATAATCAATATCATTGCTGGTCAAATCTTTAATGCATTTATATCCTAAAATATCTTTAATAAAACTATTGTAAATTCTATCGTAGTTCTCTTTAAATTTATGATTGTGAATCATTTCTTTATAAACTTGATTCAACGTTTTATCTCCCCCTGAAACATTTAATTTTACTATCATTTTTTACTACTCCTTCTACTGCTAAATTAATTAATTTTTTTCTAAAATTATCACAACCTTTACTATAAAAACATATTTGCAAGACTTTACCATCAAAGAAAGTATCATATTTCTTATCAGTAAAGCCTCTTTTATTTTTTAATGCAATATGTTCTTGAATTAGTTCTTTGTTAATCATAATATCTTAACTATAGCTTTATCATATATCTCAGTATATAAATAGCTTCCTTTCTCACACTCTATTTTTTCATCAAAACTATCTAAAGTACAAATTGCATTTTCAAAAGTATTATTGCAATCTCCTTCGCTATAAATATAACTACTATAATTTACCTCAAAAGTCCTTAAAGAAATAGGCTTATTATAAAAGCAATTATAATGCAACTCTTGTAATGATGGTAAGTTTTGTTCAAATAATGCTTTATTTAATACTATAGATGAATTCTGAAATCTTGGGTTAATTTCCATAAAATAGACTTCTTTATTATAACAAATGCTATCTATTCCCATAATTCCTCTATAGCCTTTTTTTTGCATTAATTTTCCTATTTTTAAAGCATAATTATTTATTTTAGTTAATAAAGGGTTATCTACATTTTTTTACATGCTATAAAATCGCATCCCTTATATGCTAATTTATTATTAATCTTCTCTATTATTTGAATTGATATAGGAAGTAAAGTAATGTCATTTTCACTAATTAATAGATGAATGTTTATAGGAATATTATTTTTACAATATTTTGTAACCATATAAATTTCATCATTATTAAACTTAAGACTTTTATGATTTTCTTCATCTAAAATAATAGTACCGCTGCCACCAGATCCTTCTTTTGACTGAATAACAAAGCTATCATGATTATATGATTCTTTTAAGTTAGTAAATTTTATGTCTTTGCCTTTAAAAAGAACATAATCAAGTATAGGCACATGTATTTTTAAAAATTCTTTTATTTTAAATTTGTCATTAATAAATTTGATTAAGTCTTGATTATTTAAACAAAGAACAGAATCTAATAATCCTAATTTTTTCATACTTTCATAACTGTAAATTTGGCTATAATACATAAACTTCACGTTAGGATTATCTTTTACCGCCTTAAGAACTATATTATCATAAAATCTATCTAATAATGAAAAATTTTCTTTATTATTATGGTCAACGTTTTTCTTAAATTGTATTCTAAAAGAATGAGGATTACTGCCGAACAAAACAATACTATCATCTATAAAATTACAGTATTTTATCTCTGACTCTCTTATGCCAACCCAAACTAAATCTTTCATATATTATTATCCCTTTATTTAATTTCAGTAAGCCAAAGACTATGTAAATTACAATAAGCATAGATTTTATTATATGATTTATCATAAGGAAAACTTGCTTCTGGTTTATCTCCTGCTTTTAACTTCTTAATCATATAATTATCATCACTTGCAAGAATTATAAAGGAAATATAATGTTCATCTGTCATTGGATGTTCTACTTCTCCTACTTTGATATTAATCATTCCATCTTTAATCTCATATACTGGTAAATGTTTTTCAGTAGCCGCTTCAGTTGTATTCGCTTCAACTAATGTCATCTTTTCACCACAACATACTAAAGCCTCACTTTTATCTTCTAACTTTAATATAACATTTCCACATTTTTTACATACATAAATTTTCATTAATCATACCTTCTTTCCATATTTATTATAATTTCTATTTTAACTTTTTACAAGATGTAACTAAATTTTCTAATAGAAAGGCAATAGATAAAGGACCTACTCCCTTAGTTTTAGGTGTATAACTAATATTATCACTATCTATTAAGACATCACCTAAACCTACATCTATAACAACACAGCCATCTTTTAAATCACTACTTTTGAATAGATTATTAGCACCTGTTACACTTATCACAATATCACTGTTTTTTATTATATTAACTAAATCTCTAGTCTTAGAGTGACACATACTAACTGTTGCATCACTATTTATTAAGTAACTTGCAAGAGGTCTAGAGATGTTATAACTTCTTCCAATGATAGTGACATTTTTCCCACTTAAAGAGATATTATAAGACTCTAATATCTTTATAACGGCAAGAACAGTAGAATTAACTATATTAGGTCTATTTATAGATAAATAATACTGATTAGTGGAATTAACACCATCTATATCTTTATTTATATTTATCGCATCATAACAAGCATATTTATCTATATTTTTAGGAAGAGGTTCTACTAATAAAATACCAGTTATTTCATCATCTTTATTCAATTCATCTATTAAAGAGATAACAGCTCTTGTATTAGGGTTATCAAAACTATAATGTTTAAAATAAATATCTAGACTAAGACATTTATCAATTAGTAATTCACTATATTTAGATTTATTAAAAGTTATGATAGCAAGAGTTGGCTGTTTTTTCTTAAGTTCTTTCTTTACTTCAGTTAATATTTCCTTTTCTAAAGTACGGCACTTTAACACTCTACTCATGATTTTTAATCTCTCTTATCAAAAAGTCATCAGTCATACCAGCGATAAAGTCTATTACTTGTCTTTTTATATTTGTAGTT
>CALYBE010000119.1 GCA_944393735.1 uncultured Clostridia bacterium | reverse complement strand
ACCACCACAATCGTGCCGCCCTTATGCCAGATGCCGGCGCGGGCGACGGCACTGGACCACTTGCCCTTGGCCGCTGCGGCCGCGCTGCCGCTGATCCAGTCCAGCACCATGCAGCCCACCCAGGCCAGAATCAGCCAGCCCAGCCAGCCGAAAGCGGCTCCAAAGGCACCAGCCGCAGCAACGATGGCGGCCTTGATCCAGAGAAAAACATTGTTGTTCATCGTATGTACCTCTCAAACGTAGTTGCTGTGGTAAAGTCCCTGTGCACAGAGCTGCAACTGTTCACACCGGCGCATGATGCGCCAGGCATCACCGCTGGAAACCGGCCCGATAGCGAGCGTCTGGGTAAGCTTGTCCGCGTCGGCCCAGTCGCTATGATACAAACCCTGTCCGGTCAGGCCAAGATCCGAGCAGAGTTGCTGCAGATCCCAGGCATCTCCGTTGGTGATAGGGCCGATGGTGAGCAGCTGATTGCAGGTGCTCAGGTCCGGTTCCGGGTTCGGGTCGGGGGCAGTGAAGCCATTGAGGCCCGCGCTCTGGATGATGGCGGGATAGTCTTTGTAGACGTGGTTGCAGTCCAGGCTCGCGCCGTAGCCGGGGATGCCCAGCGGATTGCTGGAGCTATACTGCCAGATCCCAAACGGCAGCGGGCAGGTGCACCGGCTGCCGTACTGGGCGCACCAGACATCGTACTGTGCCAGCTCCTTGTAGTTGAGCTTGTTGGCAATGAAGTCCCTGCTGGCATACAGAATACCGTAGTAACCGGCGGTCTCAATTTCACTGAGAAAAGCCTTGACCATCGCCGTGCGGGTGGCGTTGTCCAGCGCCAGGATACCGGGTTCATACTCGATATCGTAGGCCACCGGCATGGTGGGCTTGAGGCCCTTGATGGTCTGCAGGCAGCAGCGCGCCTCCTGCCGGGCCATCTCGGGGCTGGTGGCGTAGCTGTACCAGTAGACGCCCCAGTCGATGCCCAGCGCGATGCATTGGGCGGTATTTCGCTTAAACTGCGGGTCGATCTGCCGGACGCTGTTGCCATAGCCGGCCCGGATCATGGCGTGGCTCACGCCGGCATTTTTGACGGTGGCCCAGTTGATGGTGCCCTGCCACTTAGATACGTCGATTGCGTTAAACATGTTTAACCTCCTTTACTGATGGACGGCAATCCAGTCAATGCTGGCGGGATCTGCAGACCCGTCAGACACATCGTTCCGGACATCCAGGCCGAAACCGTCTATCCTTTTTGATGTGCACCGGCACCGGAGCACGGACCAGTAGCCGGCACCCAGATACACGCCAAAAGAAACGGCATAGTTGGTATCCGGCATGGGTGTGGTAAACGTGATGTCAATGGGAAGATTTTGCAGCGGTCCGATGGTCGTGGTCTGGACGGTGCCAGACTGAATAATCGGGAATTCTGCTTTAATCTGCTCCAGACTTTCGCCTCCCAGCGTCGCCGCATCTCCGCCGTCCTGCATGGCTTTGAGCGATACCTGCACGGTGGTGCCGTCCTGGCTGGATACGACGTAGGTGCCGGCCACGGGCAGCGCGGACGCAAGCGGTGCGGCCAACGTCATGGGCTGTACGGTATCATCCAGCAGCATAGGCACGTCGGCGCTGTCTATATAGGGCAGCGTGCTGGGCGTGGCTGCCAGCTGCTGCGCGGCGGTGGCGTCGACCTCGGTGTACGGCACGGCCACCAGCTCTACCGGATCGTGGGCGTAGACGGCGATGGCTCGAAGTGGGTATTTAATCGCGACAGGGGTCCCATCGGAAGCCCTTTTGATCAAATAATTTTTCCACTTATCCAGCGTTGTGTCCCCACTTATTCCTGAAAGTATATCTCCAAATTGTCCTCCCGTGGGGTTTGTTGTGATTCCACCATGTTCGAGGTAAGCTGCACCTGGATTTGTCGTAGATATATACTTGAATTCCGTAGCCAAGAAGTTGTAATAGTCGTTTGAAGGGATAGAAAG
The DNA here is from genome assembly GCA_944393735.1 of uncultured Clostridia bacterium. Taxonomy (GTDB): domain Bacteria; phylum Bacillota; class Clostridia; order TANB77; family CAG-508; genus CAG-269. The sequence goes on along the minus strand of CALYBE010000119.1, from coordinate 1,454 downwards.
CTTGAGGTGCATTAAGTCGCCTGATCCAACTGATGCCCCCCAAGCTTGCCAATTTTCGTATCCGTTAAAAGCAGCGTAGCCATTTTTATGCGTTTCCAGCTCCACCGGGATGTCGTTGGCTTCGGTGTAGGAGGTGGACTGGTACCGCACCTTTTGCGGGTTGCTTTGAAGCCAGGTGTTGGCCGTTTGGGCGCTGGTCACGCTGGCCGGGAACGACGACGCCGGAATGACAATTTGCCCTGCCGCCAGGCTCAAATAAGCCAGCCCCTCGGCGTACACATTGCCGTCGTCTGCTGTGTCTGTGGCTGCCACGACGTAGTCGGTGCCGCTGGCTGTTACCGTCACGGTAGAGCCGTCGATGGTCAGCGTTTTGTCGCACCCGCTTGGCACGTTGCTCTCCACCTTGTCACCATCGCACAGAGGTTCGGTCAGCTCCAACATCTTGCATCGGTACTCGTGGCCCTGGGCCTGGATGGGGATGTAGAGGCCGGTTGCCTGGGATTCGTCGGCGGGCTCATACCAAACCGTGATGGGGTTGGCTGCCAGGTCCCGGCGCAAGTCTTCCAGAGTGCTTACATGGGCGATGCGAACCTGAATATAGGGCTTCCCGCTCTCCTGAATCACAGAATAGGCGTTTTCGCCGCTGTAGCCGGAATAGGTGTTGTTGGGCGTGTTTCCCGTCAATCGTGTACAGTGCCCCTTGGGGGCTTGGACGTAGCTCGTATTGCTTGCGGCAATCTCGGCCGCGATGGAAAATCGCTTGGATCCTGTGGGGCCGTCTCCGCTTCCAGAGGAAAGTGACCAGTTTTCATCGCTGCTGCCGTCAAACATGATCTTGACAAACTTTTTCCCTGCCGTGCTGATTGGCCGCACATTATCGGGGCTGGGGTCGCCAGTGCCCGATTGCGTGGTAAACCCGTTGACCTGCACACTCTGGATGCGGTCACCCTTGCTTTTGATTGTCCAGCTTTCCTGTGCCGTGGGCGTAGTCATGGGGCGGCTGGGGTCTAGGTCACCGTTTTCGTCAGGGGATACGGCGCTGAAGAACGTCCTAAAGCCGAGGGCCTGCTGGGCGGCGGTCTGGGCTTCCTGGGCACTCTGGGCAGCCGCCTGGGCGTTGGCGGCGGCTGCGCTGGCGCTCTGTGCCGCGTTGGACGCATAGCCGGACGCACTGGTAGCGCTGTTGGCGGCATTACCCTCACTGGTTGCAGCAGCAGAGGCGGAGTTGGCCGCATTGGTGGCGCTTTCCTCCGCGTTGGTCTCGCTGGTCTTGGCTGCGCTCGCGCTCTTTTCGGCTTCACTGGCGCTACCAGCTGCTGCTGTTTGACTGGCTGCCGCTGCATCTGCAGCGGCCTGTGCCTGGGCCGCAAGCTGCTGCACGGTCTTAAATTCGTCCGTGCTTGCCACCGCATCCTCAGGCACCTGGTTGGCCGCAATGACCATTGGGATGTTGG
>CALYBE010000118.1 GCA_944393735.1 uncultured Clostridia bacterium | reverse complement strand
AGTAAATGGAGAAAATGTAACAAATACAAGATTACCAGACATATCAGAAGATACATTAAAAACAGGAACAACAGCAACATATAATCACAGAAAAGACCCAGTAAAAGTATCAGAAAATGACATAGTAACATATAGAATAGCAATATACAACGAAGGAGAAAAAACAGGATATGCAAGTCAAATAATAGACCAATTACCAACAGGATTAGTATATGTACCAAACAGTACAGTAGTATCAAAAGATAGTACAGGAAAAGATAAAAACACATATACAGTAACATATGATCCAGAAACAAACAAAATAACATTTAATATAGTAAACACAACAGATAATCCTGCAAAAGATCTAAATGCATATAAAGAAAACAATTTGGATGTAGAAGTAATAGAAATACAATGTAAAGTAGTAGCACAAGCAGATACATCTGAAAACAAAATTTTAACAAATGTTGCATGGATAAGTGGAGCATATGACACAGAAGATAATACAATAGCAAAAGATAGAGATTCACAACCAGAAAACAGCCCAAATGTGGATAAAGACAATATGGAAGACTATAAAGGAAATGCAGAAAATAAAGATGAATTAGATGATGATGAATATTACTATAAAGGTGAGCAAGATGATGATGACTTTGAAAAATTAGTAATAGAACCAATAATCAGCATACAAGTAACAAAGATTTGGGAAGACAATAACAACCAAGACGGAATAAGACCAACATCAATAACAGTAGCTTTATTAGCTGACGGAAAAGAAGTTACAGGAAAAACAGTAACATTAAATGAAGCAAACAAGTGGACATATACATTTAGTGGATTACCAAAAAATTCAGATGGAACAGAAATACAATATACTGTACAAGAAACAGGAGTTCCACAAGGATATAATTCAGTAATAACAGGAAGTATGTCAACAGGATTTGTAATCACAAATAGATATACACCAGGAAAAACAACTGTTAAAGTAACAAAGGTATGGGACGATAATAATAATCAAGATGGAATAAGACCAGAATCTGTAAGTGTAAGTTTATTAGCAAATGGAAAAGTAGTTGAAGGAAAAACTATAGAACTAAGTGAAAAAAACAATTGGGAATATGTATTTACAGATTTACCAGAAAAGGAAAACGGAGAATATATAGAATATTCAGTAGTTGAAAATACTGTTATAGATGGCTATACAACAAAAATAACAGGTAATAATAATAATGTAACAAGTACACCAGCACAAACACCATCAACTTTAGCACCATCATATACAATAACTAATACACATGAAACAGATCTTACTAGTGTAACAGTAAACAAAGTATGGGTTGATGAAAATGATATAGACAAAATAAGGCCAAACTCAGTAACAGTAAGATTATTAGCAAATGGAGAACTTGTTTCAGGAAAAACTATAGAATTAAGTGAAGAAAATGGTTGGACATATACATTTGAAAATTTACCAAAATATGAAGATGGAGAAACAATTAATTATACAATAGAAGAAATTCAAGTTCCGCCAGGATATACATCAGAAACTACAGGAACTATGGAAACAGGATATACAATAACAAATACACATACACCAGAAAAAACTTTTGACCTAGCACTACGTAAATATATTACTGAGCTTAATGGAACAAAATTAACAGAATTAGGATTAAATTCAAGAATACCTAATATATCAGAAGATACATTACAAACAGGAACAACAGCAACATATAAACACAGAAAAGATCCAATAGAAGTTGTAGAAGGAGATATTGTAACATATGCAATAACAATTTACAACGAAGGAGAAAAAGCAGGATATGCAACTCAGGTAATAGACCAATTACCAACAGGATTAATATATAATCCAAGTAGTACTGTAGTATCTGTAGATAGTACTGGAGCTAATAAAAATACATACACAGTAACATATGATCCAACAACAAATAAAATAACATTTGATATTGTAAATACAAATGAAAATCCAGCAAAAGATCTAAATGCATATGAACCTGGAAAATTAGATAGTGAAACAATAATATTAAAATGTAAAGTAACTTATAAAGCTAAAGCAGGAGAAAAGAATATTTTAACAAATGTTGCATGGATAAACATAGAATATAATTCAGAAGATCAAAAAGAAATAACATCAACAGTAGGAGAAGATAGAGACTCAGAACCATCAAATTCACCAAGTACTTCAAGTACAAATGTAAACAAAGACAATATGGAAGATTACAAAGGAAATACAAACAATAAAGATGATTTGACAGATAGCAATTATTTCTATGAAGGAGAACAAGATGATGATGACTTTGAAAAACTATATGTAAAAACATTTGACTTAAGTTTAAGAAAATTTATTACAGGTGTAAATGGAAAAGATTTAAAAGATGAAAATGGAAATTATCTAAGAGAGCCAGTTGTAGATGTAACACCATTAGTAAATGGAACAGATTCAACAGCAATTTATAATCATCCAAAAACACCAGTAGCTTTAAAAATTGAAGATAAAGTAACATATACAATAAGAGTATATAATGAAGGCGAAATAGATGGATATGCAACAATAGTATCTGATTATTTACCACCATATTTAATATTTGTAGAAGATAGCAAAATAAATGAAGAATATGGCTGGGAAGTTTCAGAAGATGGAAGAGTGGTAAAAACATCATATTTGTCAGATAAAGAAATATCAGCATTTAATGGAACAGAGTTAGATTATGAAGATTTAAAAATTGAATGTCAAATATCACCAGAAGCGGTAGTACATCAAAACATAACAAACATAGCAGAAATAACAGAAGATGATAATGAATATGATGTACCAGATAGAGATTCAACTCCAGATGATATAGATGAAGACTTGCCAGAAGATGAAGATTTACCAAACTATAAAGATGAAGAATCAGATAAACCATATGTACCAGGAAATGAAGATGATGA
>CALYBE010000117.1 GCA_944393735.1 uncultured Clostridia bacterium | reverse complement strand
TTTGCTATATCTATATCATCTTCTCCTTCTTTTTGATTGTCTGGTGTTGAATCTCTATCTGGTACATCATATTCATTATCATCTTCTGAAATTTCTGCTGTGTTTGTTTTTTCTGCTAAGTTGTCTTCTCCATTATTCCATGTTAATGTTACATGTACAGTTGCACTTTCTCCTGGTTGTAATAGAGTTCCATTTAATTGTGTTGTTGATATTACATTATTTCCTTCATCTGTCCATTCTGGGTTGTCTGCTGCTTCAAATCTTAATCCTTCTGGCACATAATCTGTTATTTCACTTGCATATCCTGCTATATCTCCTTCATTTGTTATTGTTATTCCAAATTCGAATTTTACTACTACATTATTTAAATTCTTCCTATATAATTCAACTTTTACAACTGGTTCTGGATCTTCATGTCCATTATATCCTGTTTCTGTTATTTTTTCTTGTCCATCTTCTATTACTATTACTTTTGACACAAATTTTAATAGTGATAAATCAAAATATTCTACCTTTACATTCTCTATATCTTGGTCATCTTCTCCTTCATTCCATTCATCTGGTGTTGAATCTTTATCTTCTATTGAATTTCCGTTTTCATCTTCATCATCTGCTATTTGTGCATAGTTTGTAATTATATACTGATTAGAATTTGGATCTTTTACTCTAAATGCTATTTTTATGTCTTTATAAGATAATGTTGTGCCATCAAATGCTTTTATTAAGTTTTCGCCATTTTCTTCATTTTCTTTTGATAGATAATCTGTTTTTACTGATACTGCTTTTGATATATCTGTTGTTTCTTCATCATTTTCATCATACATTTTCCACATGTATTCAACATTTGTTGAATCTTCTGGTAAGAATTCTAAGTATTCTGGAATATTGTCTCTTATTTCACTTGCATATCCGTCTATTTCACCTTCATTGAAAATTCTTAATGTATATGTTACAACATCTCCTACATGTAGTGTAACTGGTTCTTTTGTATGCTCATATGTTATTTGACCATTTTCGATTTTTACTTGTGGTATTCTTGATGTTACTTCTGTAGTTCCAACTTGTGTGATAAATTTTCTCAACGCTAAATCAAATTCTTTTACATATACTTTTTCGAAGTCATCATCATCTTCATTTCCTGGTACATATGGATTTTCTATCTCATCATCTTTATAACTTGGTAAGTCTTCATCTTCTGGTAAAAAGTCTTTACTTACTAAATCATCTGCTGTTGAATCAATATCTTTATCTACTACATTTCCATTATACTTATATTCAGATATTTCTGCTATGTTTGTTATGTTTTGTTTTAAAACTGCTGTGTCTGCTATAACACATTCGATTTGTACATCTGTATAATCTAATTGTCCTTCTGCAGTTCCATTAAATGCATCTAATTCTGTATTTTCAGTATATCTTGTAGTTGCAATTCTGCCATCTTCTGAGATTTCCCAGCCATATTCTTCGTTAATTTCACTATCTTCTACAAATGTTAAATATGGTGGTAAATAATCTGTTATTTCTCCTGCATATCCTTTTATATCTCCCTCATTGTACACTCTTATTGTATATACAACTTTATCTCCAACTTGAACTGATACTGGTGTTTTTGGATGTGTATAAATTGCTGTTGTATCTGTTCCTTCTACTAATGGTGTAACATCAACTACTGGTTCTCTTAAATATTTTCCATCACTATCTTTTAAATCAACTCCATTTACTGCTGTTATGAATTTTCTTAATGATAAGTCAAAACATTGTAGTTTTATTCTTTCTATATCTTGATCATCATCTGTATCTATCCATTCATCAGGTGTTGAATCTATATCATCAATTGGCTCTCCATCTTCATCACTATCATCTGATATTTGTGCATAGTTTACTAATACTCTATCTGATGTTGCTTGTTCTACAACTTTACATAGTATTTGTGCATCTAAATAGTCTGGATTTTCATCACTTATTGGTGCTGTTTTGTCTAATGCATGTAGTAAATTTGCATTATAATTTTCATCACCAACTACAGAATTTAATTCTGCACCTTGTCCTTTGGCAAACCATGTTGTTGTTACTACTTGTCTTCCATCTTCATCTATTCCTTCAAGTTTCCAAATTCCATTGTATTCAACATTGTCTGTAACAAATTCCAGTCCTACTGGTAATGTGTCTTTTATTTTACTAGCATATCCATCAATTTCACCCTCATTATATACTCTTATTGTATATAATACATAATCTCCAGGTTCTACTGTTAGCGCTGCTTTATCATCTTCTTGATATGTTATTTTTCCTGTTTCTGGGTCTATTGCTGTTACAACTGGAGCTCTTAAATATGTTCCATCTATACTTCCTGTATCAGTTATATATTCGCCATCTTCTATTATTGGGTCTTTACTTATCGCTGCTATGTGTTTGAATAATGCTAAGTCAAAGTTTTTAACTATTGGCATTATTACAAGTTTTTCAAAGTCGTCATCATCTTGTTCTCCTTCATAGAAATAATTATTGTCTGTTAAGTCATCTTTATTGTTTGTATTTCCTTTATAGTCTTCCATATTTCCTTTATTTACATTAGGACTTGTTGTTGGTTGTGAATCTCTGTCTGTTACATCTTCTCCATTTGAATCTTTAGCATCACTTATCCATGCAACATTTGTTAATATCTTTTGATCTTTATCATCAGCGCTTTGAACAACTTTGCATTTAAGTGTTAGTATTTCATAATCTAAATTTTCTGTTGTATATGCTGTTAATGATTGTGGCTCTCCTTGTATATCAAAAGTTATTGTATTATATGTTGGACTATATGTTACTTTATATGTATTTCGATCATTTTCATTTTTGTCTTTTGAAATTATATCAACTTCACCTGAATCTTCTATATAAACTAATCCTGTTGGTAATTGGTCTATAATTTGACTTGCATATCCATCTATATTTCCTTCATTAAATATTGCAATTGAATATGTAACAATGTCATTTTCTGCCACAATAACTGGGTCTTTTTTATGTCTATATGTAGCTGTTGTTCCTGTTTGTAAAGAACTTAAATCTATACTAGGTGCTCTAGTTGCTAAATTTAATTCAGATAGTTTTACTCCATTTATTTCTGTTATATATTTTCTTAAGGCTAAGTCAAATTCATTTGGGTTTGCAACTAATTCTGTTGTTTCTGTATCTTGTGCTATTGTTACTTCTACTATAGGTTGCTCACCATTTAATGTTATACTATCTTCTGTTTCTGTTCCATTTAGCCATAATGTTTTGATTCTTGTTGTATTTGTTATATCAATTTTTATATTTACTTGCTCAACATCTTTTCTTGCAACACTTATATAAAAGCCTCCATCTATTCCAATGGCATCTTTTAATTCTGTTACATTTTCTAGTTCTGTTCCATTACTGTCTACATACTTATATTCTACTGTAGTTCCACTTTGATTTGTTACTGTCATTGCAATTTCATATTGTGAGTCGTTGTTTTTGTCTATTATTATTGGTCCAACTATATAATTTTCGCCATTTCTTGTCATTTTTAATTGATATTTATTATCTACTTTTGTTAGGCCTGAAGTATTTACACTTACTGGCTTTGATATTGTATAGTTGTTTTCTGATGTATAGTTTGAAGCTCCTGATTGTGCTGAAGATACTAAATATTTATATAAAGTTTCTGCTTGTTTATTTCTATCTTCGCCTTCTTCTGTTTGCATATGTGTTAATTGTGATAAGTTTGTATAACTTAATCCTCCATTTGTTGTTATTTGTAGCCAGTCTGTATTTGTTGTTTTATCATAATTTGCATCATTATCTATTTCATAATTTGTAAAATACCATATTGCCATTTTTTCAACAGCTTTTATGTCTGCATCTGTTAATGGATATTCACTATACCAATCTGTATCTATTTCTGCTTTTTTTAAATATTCTGTTTTGTCTGTTGTCCCTGGTATATAAACATTGTCTAATATCCATAATATTTCTCTATATGCACTTCCTTCTGGGTTTAATAGTTCTTTTATTACATCATCTGTTGTTTCATTATCTACTAATTTTGCTAAAATTTCTTCTCTATCCTTTTGTAAATTATATGATAAATTATATTCTACAATATCAGTTGGTTTTTGAGCATTTTGCCATGTTGTTCCATATTCGGCTTTTATGCAATATAGATTTCTTTGTGCAGCACTTATATCACTTACATCATTAGAATTATATTCTACTATATTCCAAATGTATTTTCCGCCTTGTTGTGTTGGATCTCCTATTCCATATCCTATATTGTCAAAATCTGATTTTGCTAAACTTATATAAATTGTTTTTGAATTGTCTGCATAACTTGTGACATAACTTAACAAGAATGCAATTGCTATAATTAATATTAATATGATACTAATTACTTTCTTTTTCATAAACTTTCACACTCTCCTATATTTTTTGATATTAATACAATTTATATTATACTTCTTTTTATTTTTAAAATCAATATTTTATAAGTAATATTTTTATTTTATTTTCATATATTTTAGTGACA
>CALYBE010000116.1 GCA_944393735.1 uncultured Clostridia bacterium | reverse complement strand
CTCACTAATTAATAATTTAGAAAAAATAAATAATGTAGTTGAATTAGACTACTAAAATCAATTGATTTTAAAAGGAAAATAGTATATAATTATTTATACAACGAACTCATTGATTTATTCGTGAAATAATCGTAACTATTTGACTGTAATGGTCGTCCTTAAATTGGGGGAGCATTAGTAAATGTTGCTAATAAGATTGCTGTGTTTATGATGTACTTTCCAATTAGTAGCTATACCACATAGTACATGGTATAGCTAGATGGCCTGTTTTATTGACAATCAATTTAGTCAATGAGGCCTCTAGTAATTTAATTATTGGAGGTGAGAAAGTTATGGACTTAAAAATTAAGTATGTGTCCAAAGATAAGAAAAAGAAAAAAGAAAGACACTTTGAATTTAAATATTCAAATGAAATGTCCAAATTGGAAATTTTTCTTGCATTTATACTATCATTATTGTGTAATGGTATATTTCTTGAATTCGTTGTTAAGATTGTTAAACTAATGCAAAACAGGCCATTCTATTATTTGTTTAATAATAGATTTTTTATTTATTATGAGGTGGATTATGGATTTAAATAAACTAATTGAACAAAAAATACATGATTGTAGATTGTATGGTGTAACAAAACCAAGTATCATTAAAGAAATTTTAAAAATACCAGATGAAATTAATATCAAAACACTGGATCAAAGAATTGATGATTTTTATGATACTTTTTATATAAAAAAAACATGGGCAGAAGAAACACCGACTAAAGAACAAAGACTAAAAAATTTTTTGAATATTGAAAAAAATACAGCAGAAAGATTCTCTAAAATTCCACCTGAAGAAGATAGTACAAAGTATAGAAAAATAGTTACTATTAATCAACCATGGTTGAGGAAAAGTCAAAAAAAGTTTAATAAAATATTGATGAACATTTTACTTGATAAAAAAATACGAGGAGTAAAACAAAAAAGCATAATACCATATTTACATTCGGCAGTTAAACAACGTTCATATAATACAAATGCACAAGTCCATATTGGTGATAAATACGTTTTTGCCATAGATTTAAAAGATTTTTATCCATCAGTCACTAAATTTAAATTTTATTTATTTTTTAAAGATAAGTTTAATTTATCTGGTGATATAGCAATGTTTTATGCAGTTTTATCCACCTGTAAATCGGATGATGGAACATATAAACTAGGTCAAGGCTTATCTCAAAGTTCCACTCTTGCATTTTTAACAAACTATAGTTTATTTAATTTTTTATATAATTTAGCAAAAGAAAACGACATTGAAATGTCTATGTATGTAGATGATGTTATATTTAGTAGCAAAAATAAAATTCCTCAATCTTTTATAAACAGACTATTTGGTATTATTAAAGGAAATGAAATGTTTATAAAAAGGCAAAAAGTCCATAATTACAAAAAAGAATCAGCAAAAAAAGTTACAGGTGTATATATAAAAGGAAATAAAACAAGAGTGGCTAATAAAAAACATTATGAATTTCATGTCCAATATAAATGTTTAAAAAGGAATATTGAAAATATAAACAGTTTAGATGATTATTTTAAAATATATAACTTATATCTAAAATTCTTCGGTAATTATCAACATATTAAAACAGTAGAAGGAAAAGTGCATGATAGATATGAGAGATTTATTAACTTTTATGATGATTTTTTTCCAAAAGGTATAAACAAAAAGCAAAAACAATTTAATTATAGAAAGGGAAATATCAAAAGTATTAAAGATAATCAAAAAATAAATCAATGTTATCAAAAATTGAAAAACATAAATAAATTGAACAATCAGAAAGAACAAACGGAAAAATAGTTCTTTCTTTTTTTATGGAAAGAGAGGTAGATAAATGAGTTTAAATTATGCAATATTTAGAAGTGAACCAATATATACCCTATCTGATTTAGCTCAAATTGGTTCACATAATAAACGTGAGAAAAAATCATATAATAGTAACCCTGATATAAAACTAGAATTAACTAAAGATAATATTCAATTAGTACCTTTAAATGAAAAATATGTTAAAGGGTTTTATGAACTTACTAAAGAATATAAAAAAGAACATGATGAAAGAATGAAACATGAAAGAGCTGATAGGAAACGCACTTTTAAACAAATGCTTGATAAATCTAAAAATGTTGTAGCTGATGAGCTATTATTTACAGCTACACATACCTTTTTTGAAAATATGAGTAAAGAAGATATTAAAAAATGGGCTGATACTTGTATGGAATTTGTATATAATGATTTAGGTTATACAAAGGATCAAGTATTACATGCAGTTGTTCACATGGACGAAAAAACACCACATATCCATTGTGTGGTGGTTCCTTTGATTAAAAAATATGATGAAAGATGTAAAAAAGAAAAATATACCATTTCTAAAAAAGCCTATATTAAAGATAAAATTCATTTGTCAGAGTTGCAAGATAAATATCATAAAAGGCTTACTGATAAAGGTTTTGATTTAGAAAGAGGTATTAAAAATAGTGATAATGAACATATCAACATTAAGGAGTATAAAAAAATCACTAGAAAATTAAATCAAAAGTTAGATGTTAGAAATGAAAAACTAGAAAGTGCAATTAGTGATTTAGATAATAAAATGAAGACTAATAAAGAAACTTTATTTGATAAAGAATATGTTAAAATCAAAAAAGATACTTTTGACAGTATGAATAAGGTTATTTCTGAAAGCAAAAAAATTATGGAAATTCAACCTGCCTTAAAGAAAGTATATAATGAAGTTGATACATATACCCAAAGTTATCAATATCTTCAAAAAGAAAATGATAATATTAAAAAAGAAGTTAAATATTTGCGTAATAGAAATGAAAAATTGAAACAAGAAAATAAAAAACTTATCTCTTATTTAAAAGCCATTTTTCAGGCTATAAAGCAGTTTTTTAGGCATTTACTCATAATTGGTAATAAAGATGTTCAAAAAGCTACAAATGAAGAAATAAAAGGTTATTATGACAATAAAGACTTTGATAGTAATGATATTTATGATATTGCTAAAGATACTGATAGTGAAAAAGATTTGTTTGATTATGCAGATATTAGTTATTATAATCAAATGAATATGGAATATGATAAAGATGATTTTAGTTTATAAGATTAAAGCCAGTAGAATTATTTTACTGGCTTTGATATTGTTGATAAGTTTTGACCAAGAGCTTTAGCTACTTTGGATACTGTATCTATTGTCGCATTTCTTTTAGCAAGTTGTAGATCGCTAATATATTTATCTGTTGAGTTAGATTCAAAGGCTAATTGTTCTTGCGTCCACCCTTTACTTTTCCTATAATGCAAAATGTTACGAGCTATATATATTCTGTCTTGATTTGTTAATTTTGCCATGTAAAAATACCTACCTTTCACATTATTTCGTGCGTTATTTTAGTCTTATATAATTAGTTAAATTGTACTTTTTAATTTGCGTTGCGTCGATGTCATATATGACTAATAACTACTTTTTTAGAAAGAAGGAAAACTGATTGAATGTTAAT
>CALYBE010000115.1 GCA_944393735.1 uncultured Clostridia bacterium | reverse complement strand
ATCAGTTTGTAATTGTCATGTTACTGGAGAAAAACTTAGTACTTGTTATATTACTTTAGAAAACGGTTTTACGTATGAAGGAACTGTTTTATGGTCTGATGAGGATTTGGATTTATCAATAACAAAAATTGATGTTACTAATTTGACTTATGCTTCTTTGGGTGATTCTTCAACAATAAAATCTGGTGAAACTGTTTATGCTATTGGAAATCCTATAGGGTATGAGTTCAGACGTACAATTACTTCCGGCATAATAAGTGCTATTAATAGAACTATTCGTATTGAGGAAAATAATACTGTAACTTATATGACAGATTTATTACAAACTGATGCTTCAATTAATCCTGGTAATAGTGGTGGACCTCTTGTGCTCCCAAATGGAAAAATTATCGGAATTAATAGTGTGAAACTAACTTCCGCAGAGGGTATAGGTTTCGCTGTTCCTATTAATGTTGTAAAACCTATTGTTGAAAAATTTGTTACAGAAAATAAATTTAATGAGGCTTATTTGGGGATTTATGCATATGATAAAGAAGTTGTTCCTTATCTAGCTTCTTCTTCAAATATTTCTTCAGGAATTTATGTTGTTTATATAGATGAAAAAGGTCCAGCAAGCAAAAGTGGAATTCAAACAGGCGACATTATTACTTCTGTTGATGGCATTTCTATAACTAATATGAATGAACTTAGAGCATATGTTTATAGCAAAATTCCTCGGAGATACTGTTTCTATCGAAATTAGCCGTGGATATGTTACAAGAAATTTTAAAATTATTTTAACTAGTAAATAGCACTATGGGCAATGCCATGCAGCATTGCCCATAGTTTGATTGAAAATTATTGGCTGATTTGCTTCCCCCCAGTACAATCCTCTTGTGTGAGATAGTAGTCTATTAAGCACTCGTGACAATTGTACTTAAACTTTATACACCGCCATGTCAGGTTTTCGGGTTTTTCTGATGGGACACACAAACCCCTGAGTTCCCATTGTTCGACTTGTTCAGCAGGGCTCAACAGTCCTTTACGATGAAGAGATTCTATCTCTTCATCAGTTAGCTGTTTTAATTGAGGTCCAATGTTTTCCTCTCCTTTCCTGCATTTATTTTTACTATTTTTTCTTACTTGCATTACCCCCGCAACATATTTTATTAATAGATATATACAGGAAATCCCTACTGCAATTACTGTAATAATTTCAATCATTTCTATTCCTCCTCAAAAAATGTATTTTTATAATAGTGCTTTATTAAAAACCTGTAAAAACAGGAGTAAATAATTTAAGTCTAGCATTCACTAGATTAATTTTATTTTATCACAAAAGTCCTTACTTTTCAATAGTTTGAGTGAGTGTCACTAGGGACGGAGATTTTGACAACTTTTATTTAATATTTGATTTTGTACTACTGATTATATATTTTTCTAATCATCTTTCTACTTATTTCTTTTTTTCTGCTATTTTTCTCAATGGAAATTTATTATCATCTTTAGTAATTTATGAATTGGACCGTTATTCTTACAAGTTACGAACTATCTTGTTCTCTTTCAAAAAATGTTATTAGTATTTTTTTAATTTAAATCAAAATATAAGAAGTTTTTTATCTTTCATATTCGTCTTGTGATTTTCTATTTTTTTCTTGCTTTTCATATTCGTCTCGTATATATTTTTCTTGTTGTTTTCTATTTTTTTCTTGCCTCTCATATTCTTCTTATATATTTTTCTTGCATTCTTTTTTCTTCTTCACTACTCATAATTAATTACCTCCTTGTATAATAATGTTAAGTTAAGAAAAATAACTTAACATTTATTTTTTTCTATGAGTTTTTTCATAACTCATAATCTTTAATATAAAACCAATTTATGGTAAAATTATTGTAATTGTTAGAGTTGTTTTAGCTACCTCCTTGAGCATTAGGCTCTGTTTTTAGACTAAAGCCTCTACCTTTACATTTGGATATTAATAAGTTGGATAAGTATTATTCTATAATAATGACTTTGATTTGTCGCAAGGTTATATCATGTAAAGAGATTTACTCAGACGTTTTTTCTGATACTTTTGGTGATGCTTCTAAACAAATTTTACTTAATTGCCCAACTCCGAATGAAGTCGCAAACTTTAATACTAGAAAGCTTGCTAATATTCTAAAAAAAGCTTCAAAGGGTAGACACGGAACAGATACTGTTCGCAAAGTAAAAGATTTAGCAAAAAATTCTTTTGGTATTAAATTTACTGGTGATGCTTGTTCTTTTGAGATTAAGCAACTTGTAAATCAAATTATCTTTCTTGAAAATCAAGTCGATGAATTAGATCTTAAAATCAAAGAAATTTATTCAAAACTTGATAGTCATTTAGAAAGCATACCTGGTGTTGGTAAAACAATCGCACCTATCATTTTAGCTGAAATTGGTGATATCAACAATTTTAACACTACAAGTAAATTAACCGCTTTTGCTGGAATTGACCCATCTGAAAATCAATCTGGCAACAAAAAATCTACCGATGAGAAATCTTCTAAAAGAGGTTCTCCATATTTAAGACATGCTATCTATCAAGCTGCTTTTGTTGCAACAAATATTGACCCTGTAATGCACGATTATTATGTTAAAAAGCGTTCAGAAGGTAAATATCATTATGTTGCCTTAGCTGGAGTAGAACGAAAATTACTTGGTATTATTTTCCATGTCTTAAAAGAAAATAGAGATTATCGACCACCTAAATCTTCATAATATATATAATTTCTAATTTTCAATG
>CALYBE010000114.1 GCA_944393735.1 uncultured Clostridia bacterium | reverse complement strand
AAGTAATATTCTAATTATAAAAAGCATAAAAAAACACTTACATTTCAGTAAGTGTTTTATTTTTTATAATTTTATTGTTAGGTCTTTTGAGCTCCAAATATTATCATTATATACTAATATTAATCCATCATCATCTATAGGTTCTTCAAATGTTAAAGTCCCTGTAACTTTACCTCCAGGTATTAATTCTCCTGCATGCAATGCTGTGTCTTGGTCTACAGTTGTATAAGTTGTATTTACTTGTTGTCCTTGAGAATTTTGCATTTTAAAATAATATGGATTATATCTTAAATTACTTTCTCCTTTATTTTCAATCGTTACATGTACTATAACATATTCTTTACCTTCAGATGGTTTATCATTTTCAATACCTTGAGATTTTTCAACATTTGTTACTGTTATAGCTCCATCTCCCCAAATTGCTTCTTCTCCTATGCTGTATTCTGTTTTTTCTTGTTGATATCCTTCTTGTATAGATTCTATTGGTGTTTTTTTGTTACCTATAATTCCTACGATTGCTATGACTATTACTAAAACAATAAGCCAAAGCCACCATTGCTTATAAATTGGTTTATTATTGCTCTCTTCTTTTCCTGCCATTTTAATCCTCCTCTAAAAGAATGAAGATATTTTTATCTTCATTCTAATTTTTTAAAAATGTTTGCCTCTTCTTCTTGAATAATTATCTGAGTTATGATAATCATTATTTTCATCATTTTGATTTTTACTCCAATGATTATCTATTTGTTTTTTTGAATCTTCTTTATAATTATTTTTATCTTTTCTTTCTGCATTTTTGTTAATAATATATGAATCTAGTACATTAGCCTTGTCTTCTTGAACTTGTTCACCATTTTCTCCAAATTCTGAATCATCTTCATTTTGCCAATCATCATTCCAACTGTCTTCCCATTTGTTTTGCCAGTCATCTTCTGCAAGTTCTTGATGTTCTGCTAATGCTTTGTCAAGTTCATCTGCACCTGGAAATTCTATTTCATCATCTTCGTCATTTCTTGATAATCTAATTTTATATATTATTGCTCCTACTATAATTGCGATTAACACTAATACAGCAACTATAAGAATTATTTGTTTTGTTCCAAATTGAGTTGAAGCAACTACTTCTTCTTTTACATTTTTATTTACTGTTATTTGGTATGTTGCAGATTCGTCTGTCTCACTATTACTTACTAAAATCGTTATTGTATTTTCTCCTTGTTGCAAATTTTCGTTTCCGATAATTTCTACTGTTGCATTTTCTTCATTTGCTTTTGCTTCTATGTCTAGAGAACTTAAATCCTCAGTTATTCCTACAGTATATTCATATTTTTCTGGATCAAACTTTGGACTTAAATTTACATTTTTTATTGATAATGTCTGTAGTGCCAAAGTTTTTTCTTCTGGTTGTTCTATTGCTGGTGTTTCTTCTGGATTTTCTGTATTATCAGTATTTTCTTCTTCACTTGCTGCTCTTGTAACATTTATTGTATAAGTTTTTGTTGTTCCATCTTCTGCTGTTACTGCAACATTTAATTTATTTTCTCCGACATCTAGTTTTACTTTTCCTGTTCCTGTAACTTTTGCCTTAGAATCTCTTGGTGTTGCATATACTTCAACTTCTGCTACATCATTAGGAACTTCCACATCATATTCATATTTATTTCTTGTAAATCCTGTAAAGTCATTTGGTCTTATCCCTAAATTTGATAGTGTGGCCTCTGATGATTTTTTGTTATCAGAAGTATTATCTCCCGTTGTAGTTGTATTTCCATTAGAGTTTCTTGTTGAAGGTGTTGTACTTCCAGTACTTCCTGGATCAGTAGCAGGTGTTTCTGGTTGTACAGGGTCAGGGTCAGGTGTTGGAGCTGGTTCAGTTACTGTAACTGTTACACTATCTTGAACAGGTATTGTAACTCCATTCTCATCTGTAATTGTTCCTGACATTGCTATTGTATATGTACCAGCTTTAGAGGTATCTAAAGAAAAGCTTTTATTAGTAGTTTCTTCATTTAGTTGTTCTGTATATCCAACATATATATCTCCTGAAATTCCATCTCCACTTACAGTTATATCCCATGATGCTGCCGTATAACTAGCATTAATTGTAACTGAATCTCCAACCTGTACATTGGTTGAAGTTGCAGTTAATGACGTTCCAGCAGCACTTGCTACACTTGTTCCCAAAAGTATTGTTAATACAAATGCCAATATGAATAATATATTTCTTAATTTCATTTAAAATCCTCCGTTTCTAAATCGAAAAGCTTAATTTCTTTAGTAAATATTTTTGTAAATAAAATAAATCTCCTGAGTTAATTGCTGCATCTTTATTTACATCACTAGCTTTTTGGGTATATTCATTAAAAGTTATTCGTTTTAAAAGATACAATTGTGTATAGAATAAATCTCCAGAATTTATTTCTGCATCTCCATTTACATCTCCAATAACTACAACTGTATATTTATCATCAACCACATAACCTGTTCCCAATCTGCCGTCATTTGCTATAATTTCTCCTGCTGAATTTTTTACAACAACTTCTCTTCCAACAAGTTCTTGTAAGTCTGCTATAGTTGTTTCAGGTATAGCTGTTACTTGGTTATTACTATCATTTACCATTACTTTATCATTTTTTATGATTTCATCAGGATTTTCTGGTGTTACTGGTTGCTCAGGAGTATCTGGTACACTTGGTTGTTCTGGTTCTACAGGTGTTTCTTCTTCAACCGGAACTAAATATAATTTATATGTACTTTCATAATC
>CALYBE010000113.1 GCA_944393735.1 uncultured Clostridia bacterium | reverse complement strand
AAAAAAATTTTTAAAATTTCTTGTGTAATGGTAAAAATTATGATATAAAATAATCATATATCTTATACATTAGCCTTATATAAGCTATTAGACTTATAAAAATTGAGAAAGGAGAAGATGTTGGCCCCCAAAGCTAACATCTACTAGAAAAAATGGAAGAAAATTATGATGATTATGAAAAGAAAAAAATATTAATAGTAGATGATGAGCAAAAGATAGTAGACTTATTAGTACACAACTTAAAAAGAGAAGGATATAACACAATAGAAGCAAATGATGGACTATCTGCAGTAGATATAGCTTTAAACGAAAGACCTGATTTAATATTATTAGACATAATGTTACCACGTATGGATGGCCTTTCAGTATGCAAAAAAATAAAAAATGTATACAATGTTCCAATACTAATGATTTCAGCAAAAGACGAAGAATTAGATAAAATAGTAGGACTAGAAATTGGAGCAGATGATTACATTACAAAGCCATTTAGTGTTAGAGAAGTAGTAGCAAGAGTAAAAGCAAATTTAAGAAAATCAGAAGCAAATCATGAAGAAGTAAAAGCAGTTAAAAATGCGGAAGAACAACAAGAAAAGAAGAAACCAAGTACTATAAAAGTTGGACGATTAGTATTAGATTTAGAAAAATACGAAGTAATTGTAGATGGAAAAGTAATAAATCTAACATTAAGAGAATTCGAAGTATTAAAATTTTTAGCAAGTCAACCAGGACAAGTAGTCACAAGAGAAGCACTACTTGAAAAAGTATGGGGATATGAATATTATGGAGATATTCGTACAGTAGATGTTACAGTTAGAAGAATAAGAGAAAGAATTGAAAAAGATACTTCAAATCCTCAAATATTAATAACTAAAAGAGGTGTAGGATATTATATACCAAATTAAAGATTATAAGGTATAGGAAAAAGAGATCTTCCTATACCTTAGTAGGTTTTTGCTCAATTACTATATTGTGTGTAGTAATAGATAATTTTCCAAAAGTCGAATTTTGTCGATGAAAAATTCAAAAATATAAGAAGATAATCTTGACAAACACCAATAAAGAAAATATACTTTAAATGTTATAAAAATTTCCCAATAACATATTTTTTCAAAAAATTAATTCAAAAATACTTTTATCTAAAACATTTATCAAATTGTTTAAACAAATCAAACTAAAAATAATAGGACAGAAAAATTCTATTATTATTAATTGAATCTAATAGGGGAGGAAATTTAATATAAACGAAAAAGAAAAAAATTTCGAAAAACTCAAAGAGCTAGTACAAAATAAAGAAAAAGAAGAGTTAAAAGAAATTCTTAATAACATATTACACTTAGGAATAAAAGACATAAAATACGACAAAGAAATAAGTTTGAGCAATATTTCAGAATATGAATTCAAACTAGTAAAAGTAAAAGCAATTTTAAATACAGAAGAAATAGAAATGTATTTAAAAATGATAAAAAACAGTAAAATAAAAGAATCAATATTTTGTTATTGGTGTTCAATTTATGAAGAAGAATTGACGAAATTTGAGCAAACAGAAGGCGAAAATCCATTTTTAAACAAAGTTTTAATTTCAGAATTATCAAAAAAAAATTATTATCAAAATATCTTTTTAGAAATAGAAAATAATAAAACCCCTATATTAGAGACAGGAACAGAAGTAAACTTCATAGAAATAATCAATTACATTAATACATTCAAGAATAAAAAAAATAAATTCGAAGAATTATTTAAATATTTTGATAAAGAAAGTGATGATGTATTATTAGTAGGATTAAAAATAAAAAAAGTTGGATTTCAAACAAATACCAAAAGATAATTGTTTGAAATCCATGCTAATATTTAATATAAATCTTCTTCAGAAAGGTTTGAATTAGTACTTGTATCTTTATTTCCAGATTCTACACCCAAGTAAGGTAAAATTTCAGTAAGCATTTTATTTGCTGTTGGAGCAGCTATTTGGCCACCATTATGATTTTGTATATGAGTATTTTTTAAAATAACAAGTAAAACAATTTTTGTATTTTCAACAGGAGATATAGCAACAAAAGAAGCTGTATAACCATCATCTGACCCAACAGGTGGTTCAGAAGTACCACTTTTTCCTCCTATAGAATATCCAGCAATTTGAGCTCTTTGACCAGAACCATTAAGAACAACAGATTCCATCATAGATGTAACACTATCAGCAGTTTGCTTAGAAATAACTTGTTTTACTACTTCTGTATCAAACTCTGTGACTTCACCTGTATCAGTATTTGTTATTTTATCAACTATTTGAGGTCTTACCAATGTTCCATCATTTGTAATAGCTGAAACTGCTGTAATCATTTGAATTGGAGTTACATTAAAACGTTCACCAAAAGACATAACAGCAAGATTGTGTTGGTTAATTGTACTTTTGTCATAGAAAATACCTGTTGCTTCTCCAGAAAGTGAAATACCAGTTTTATCAAAGAATCCAAATGCCTCATAATATTTATATGAACGGTCAACTCCAATTTTTAACCCTAAATCCATAAAAAATGGATTACAAGAATTTTCAAGAGCTTGAACTAAAGACTGTGAACCATGTGGTGTTTTAGCCCAACATCTTATAGGAGTACTTTCTCCTTGTATATAATAAGCACCTGTGCAAGTATATACATCTGGGGTATCAACATCAATAATATTTTCTTCTAATGCAATAGAAGATGTTATCAATTTAAAAACAGAACCAGGCTCATAAGTATCATTTACAGCTTTAGGTGTCCACATTCTAAAAAGTGCAGTTGATTTTTCTTCACTTGTAAGAGTATCCCAAGTCTTTG
>CALYBE010000112.1 GCA_944393735.1 uncultured Clostridia bacterium | reverse complement strand
TATTACTATCCATTGGTCTTTATTTAGTTTAATTTTTTTCTTGCTTTTGTAACTAACTTTGTCAAATTTTCTTTGTATTAAAATTCCCATGTATATTGGATTTGAAAGTATCTGATTTATAGTGGATAATCCCCATAAATTAGTTGTATAAGTTTTCTTAATATTTCTTTTATTATAAATTGATGGTGGCTTAATGTTTTCATCAGATAACTTTCTGGCAATCATGGTTGGAGTCCAACCTTCTATTCTCAATTTAAAGATTCTTTTTACAATTTGACTTGCATATTCATCAATTTCTAATTTACAATTATTCTCCTTTGAACGTTTATACCCATAGGCAACAGTACTTCCCATATATAGTCCTTGTCTCATTTTATTTTGTCTTACACTTTTTATTTTTTTTGATATATCTTTCAGATACCAATCATTAACAATTGTTTGAAATGGTATCATATCTTCTACACCATTTGGATTTAATGTATCAAAGTTTTCTAATATTGCAATATATCTAATATTATGTTCTGGAAAATATTTAAACATATAATGGCTTGTTTCTATAAAATCTCTACCTAACCTTGATATATCTTTTGTAATGACTATATTTATTTTTCCTTTTCCGAATCTCTTCAATCATTTTCTTAAATTGTGGTCTTTCAAAATTGCCTCCACTATATCCATTATCAACAAAAAATTCACATTCTCCGAGATTATTTTTATT
The DNA here is from genome assembly GCA_944393735.1 of uncultured Clostridia bacterium. Classification (GTDB taxonomy): domain Bacteria; phylum Bacillota; class Clostridia; order TANB77; family CAG-508; genus CAG-269. The sequence continues at coordinate 2,198 of CALYBE010000112.1, read as the reverse complement.
TACATAGTTCTTTATTAATTCTCTTTGGTTTGTAATACTTTCACTTTCTCCTTTTTTCTCATCCTCCTTTGATAGTCTAATGTATGCTGCTGTTTTTCCCATATATCATCTTCCTTCCACAAATTAATATATGAAAAAATACCTAACTGAATATAAGTATAACGTGCTCTATACTTTTTGTCAGCCCTTGATTCAAGTATTTTCTAATTCTAAAAATTGTTTGAATAGTTTTAGGATTTTACTTTCTATATTTTCTTTGGTTTCATCATAAATAAATATAACTTTTTCTTCATTCATTATTTGTTCTCTCCAGTCTTCTTTGTAATACTACATATTATGAATTTTGATTTTATTTATGATTCTGATAATTTGTCCATTTTAACCACCTCTATATATTAAAGTCCACTTAATTTTGTAAAATCGGACAAATTGATGGAATTTTTTTGAGTTTTTTGTGTTTTATTATTAAAATTTCTTCATTTTGCACTATTTTTATTTAATAATAAGAACCTGACCCGACATAGCAATCAAAGATTGCAGTCGGGTACCCCAGAACCTTGTTGTCTAAGACAATAAGTAAAAATTTATTCTAAAACATACTACAGACAAAAAAATTAGATAGAGAATACGTTTCTATCTAAAATCATATAAAAATTATACTTATAATTTATTTTACATTATTTAAAATTTTTTAACCTAATCCACTCCATATATATTTGCTATGGAGTGAATTAAGTTATTCGGGAATTATCTTTATTTATATCTGCATCGAATATGCTATATTTTTTACTTTAAATCCAAATTTTTCATATATTTTTATAGCATTTATATTTTCTTCGTTTACTGTTAAATACATATCTGTACAATTATTCTTTTTCGCAATAATTCTTACAAATTTTAATAATTCTGTTCCTATTCCTCTGCCTCTATTTTTTTCATCTACACATATTGCTTCAATGTGTAATTGTTTTCTATATCTCATATTTGGATTATTTTTTTCTTTAATATTAAATATAATGTACCCTACAATATCGTTTTGCACCTTTGCTACAAAAATCTCTTTATTGTCTATTTTTTCTTTCAGTTCTTCTTTTTTTATTACTTCATCTACACTTAGAAATAAATCAGGTCTCCAATTTACATGTAATTCATGAACTTGCTTTGCTAAATTATTTATTTCTATGTAGTCTACAATTTTAGGTATTTCAATTATCATTTTTCTCACCTCTATTATTGATTTTTGTTTTTAATGTAGCTTTCTTTAAATTCTTCTGCTAAAATATCCATTTCTATACTATCATAATATTTTCCATTAATAAACTTACATTTTCTTCGTCTTCCATATTCTTTAAATCCACACTTTTGATAGCATTTTAAAGCTCTTTCATTAAAACTCATCAAATCAAGTTTTATATTATTTAAATTTAAATAATTAAATCCATAGTCTAATATAAGTTTAATTGCTTCTGTTCCATAACCGTGACTTCTATATTCTTTATCTCCTATAAAAATTCCAAGTGTCGCTGTTCTATTAATACCATCATAATTTTCTAACCCTACTGTTCCAATAAGTTTATCATTATCAAGTGTTACAATAAAAAAATTATAATTTTTATCAATATTTTCTTCAAAATATTTCTTTTCGCCTTCTATTGTTGTTATATAAGCACTTCTACCTGTATAATCTGTTATTTGAAAATCGTTCATCCACTCTGTAAATTTTTCTACCTCTTCAGTATTTCTTGGTGATAAATAAATTCTTTCTCCTATTAGTTTTTTAAAATATTTCATATCAAAATTCCTCCTATAAATCAAATTTTTCTTTTATCATTTTTGCAACTTCTTTAGCAGATATGTTTGTATTATCTATTTTTATAAAATTTTCAAATATTTTTTCTCCTTCACCTGGCATAGAATTTAATCTATGTCTTTCAAGAGACCTTAGCAAATCTTTTTCACTCCATTCTAAATCTCTTTTTGATTCTTTATATTTTAGTCTGTTTTCAGTTTTATTTCTACGTAATCTTTCTTCTAATGTAGTTTCTAATTCAATAGTATAAGTTTCATCAAATAAATCCATCCATTTATCTGTTTCTTCCTTTTCTTCTTCAAAATCATTTTCAAAGTCAAAACAACCTGTAAATATAATTCCTTTTTGATTTTTTTTTGTAATATTTTTAAAAATATATTATCTAATA
>CALYBE010000111.1 GCA_944393735.1 uncultured Clostridia bacterium | reverse complement strand
GTGTATGCAAAGGATGACGAAAATATGAGACCAATTTTATATGTATATGCTGATTTACCAGATGCAGGAAAAAAATTCTATTTTGCAGATTCACAAAAAGGAGAATTTATAGAAACTGCGCCAAATGAATTTGAAGCAAGATTTGAATGTTATACTGAAGATATGAAAAAGTTAAATGGACATAGACCTTGGGAAATTGGAAATACTCCAGAGAAAACAGAAGATTTAGTACAAAACCCTAGTAAAGTTGTTGCACAAAAAGAACCCAGAAATGATGAGGGAAGATAAATTTAATACTCTTCATAATATAAATATGGCAATGCATTTAAGCAATGCATGAAAGGGATGAAACTTAATATGAAACTAATACAAAATATATTTTTATTTTTTAAAAAAATATTTGGAAAAAACGATAATATAAAAATGATTGAAGCTCCAATAGAGCCAATTCAAAATGAAGAAAGAAAAGATTTCTTAAATTCGTTAAAAGTAAATATAGTAAAAGGGAAAAAGAAAAAAGTTGAAACATTAATTTGTGTAGGAGATGGACTTGGAATACAAAATAAAATTGATTATTAACAATAATTACAATGTCGCATAAGAAACACTAACTCTTCCATAAACATTTTTTAATGAAACTTACTCATTTTATGGAATGACTTTCTCAAGAATACAAAAAGCTAGCCCCATGAAGAACTCATGGGGCTAATGTAATATCAATTAAGCATTTTAAACAAATTCTCGACAGTTAAGCCACCAGCAGTAGATTTTCTCCCGTCTTCAAGAAATAAAAAAGGTGTATCAAAAATACTTATGCCACCACATTTATCTAAAGGAGATTGAGATTTCAAATAATTTTCAAGAACTTCATCTGGTATATAGACCATACGCAAAATGGCTATATCACACTCATTACTCAATTTTATGATGTTATTAGTGCCAGAAATATCTAAAATAGCATTTCCAACATAGGAATAAATTTCGTTACTTCCCTCCATGTTTTTAATAAAAGATCTAGCCTCCTCTATTGTATGGGGTCTGCCATATATTTGGTCTTTGAAAACTATATTTTGCTTAGATGCTACAATAATACGGCTACCAAGATTCTCGGTTACTTGCATTGCAGCTAAAGCTTTCCTCATGGATATTTCTTTTAACTGTTCAGTAATTGAAAAATCTTTTACAGGGGTTTCATCAATACTCACAGAAATGGTATCAAATGATATTCCAGCATTTTTTAAAATGTTTTTCTTCCGAGGTGAACGTGATGCAAGGATGATTTTTTTTGCCATAATAGAACCTCCCTTTTTGATATTACTAATAAATACGGCATAAATATTATACTAGAATTTTCAAAAAAAATCAAGTAATAATAGGAAATAAACATAGAATATGAGTGATTTTCACTGTTTTTAGAAGATATTTACAAACAAAAATACTTGATAAAAATAGCAAAAAAACATATAATTGAAAAGAAAAGAGTGTGATAAAATGGAAAAAAGCGAAAAATACTTTATGAAGCAAGCATTAAAAGAAGCGGAAAAAGCATATAAAAAGTTAGAGGTTCCTGTAGGTGCAATAATTGTAAAAGATGGTAAAATTATAGCAAGAGGATACAATCAAAAAGAAACAAAGACTGATACAACAAAACATGCAGAGATTATTGCAATACAAAAAGCAAGCAAAAAATTACAATCGTGGAGATTAATAGATTGCGAAATGTATGTGACTTTGGAACCATGTTCAATGTGTGCTGGTGCAATTATTAATTCGAGATTAAAAAAAGTATATATTGGTACAATGGATAAAAAGACAGGTGCCGTAGGATCTGTATTAAATTTATTTGAAGATTATACTTTTAATCACAAAGTTGAGTCAAAAACAGGTGTAATGCAAGAAGAATGTGAACAAATATTAAAAAAATTTTTTAAAGAATTGAGGAAAAAGAATGTATAATAAGTCTACAAAAAAAATTATTCATGTAATAATAATAATAGTAATAATATTTGCAGTTTTTTGTGTAGCTGGAGTATTAGCATTAAAATATCAAGTAGAAGGAGAAGCAAATTTGCCATTTGAAATAACAAAAATTTCTATAATAGAAAGTGTAGAGGGAATAGAAAATTCAGGACATGAAGAGAGATGGAATTTTAATGTAAATCAAAATAATGATATATACATATACATAGAAAAAAATTCAGGATATGGAAAAACTGAAATAATAGATGAGATTACAATAGATAATATATTGATAAACAAAACTAACAATCGTGGAGAATCAAAAATATATAAACCAGTAGAAGATGAAAAAACAATGTTTAAAAATCTTGAAGAAAATGAAATAACAGAAATTACATATAAAGGCGAGTTAGAATCTAATATAAAACAGCAAAAAATCTCTAATCAAGGAGGAATTGTGGTATTTAGATATGCAATAAATAATATATCAGAATATGTATCAAATGAGAATGAAGAAATTGATTATAGTAAATTATTACAATTAACTAATGTTAGCCAAGAGGATTTACAAACAAAATTAACTTTTAATATTACTATAAAACTAACAACAGGAAGAAAGTATCAAGCAACAATAGAACTTGATATACCAACAGATGAGATAATTGAAAAAGGAACAGTTGGAGAGGAAATGACTAATTTAGATAATATAGTTTTTAAAAGAATTGAAAATTAGTTATAAAATGTTTATTATATAAATTGCTATAAATAGTTAAATATAAATATTTCTTGACAAAAACATAGATAGGGTATAACAATCTGGGGTTTGTCTGCAAAATATTAATATTTAACTATTTTGCAAATTGTAAAATAGTTGTAATTCAAAATTAATGAAATTGCAAAAACTACTTGCAAATTTCATTAATACAGTATATAATAGCTATGGTATGAGGACTGACCTCTGTATGGAAAACAAACTCAATAAGAGCCTATGAACCTTGTCAGGTCCGGGAGGAAGCAGCAATAAG
>CALYBE010000110.1 GCA_944393735.1 uncultured Clostridia bacterium | reverse complement strand
AACAAAAGAATTAGGAAGAATAAAACCTACATATAAACCAGGTACAACAATGTCAAACTTGAATGAGATATTACCACAATTTGTAGCTGAAACTTTGAAAGAAGGAATTGTAGAATTAGACAAAAAGCTACATGGTTTTTCAGACAAAGATGCAATTTTAACTGGAGTTGAAACTAGAAGCTCTTCACCTGTTCAAATAACAAGAGATAAAGAAACATTAAATTCAATTAATGTGAAAGGCTTATATCCTTGTGGTGAAGGAGCAGGTTATGCAGGAGGAATTATGACTGCTGCAATAGATGGAATTAGATGTGCTATAAAAATATTAGAAAATAAATAAATTCTTAATATAGCAAAAATCTAAATTATTTGGAGTTTTTAGGATAAAGTATTATAAATAAAAAAATATGGAGGAATATAGACTATGGAAAGAACTGAAGCTATTAAAACGCGGTTACATACACCACGTATGCGCCCTTGCCTTTTAAATAAAATTTTCCTTGCCAAAATTTAATTCTTTTCCAACCTGGTTTTGTGCTTTTTGAAAGGAATGAAATTAAAAATGAACAATAGTTTAAAAGAAAAAAACATAAATCCTGACTTAGTAAATTACATAGAAAATGAAATATTCCCACTATACAAGAGAAATGAAGAAGGACATGGGTTAAAACATATAAAAACAGTAATAGAAAGAGTATAGCAACATTTAAATGAAAAATATGGAGAAAACGGATATGCCAAAGTATATTTAGAGGACAAGGAATTTGATGAAGCTATTGAAAAATTAAGACAAGCATTATCTGATAAAGAGAAATTTATTGAAAGAGTTAAGAAAGTAATAAACAATAATATATAAAGTAAAAAAGTAGAGCTTTATGAAAGCCCTACTTTTTATTTAATAGGAAAAATCACTTTTTCATATATTTTTCTTGCATAGGAAAAATCATGCATATTGTCACATTTTTTCGAAATTTGAATATTATGTAGTATAAAATTATAAAGGAGGAATACCATGTTTAGAAGAAGATACAAAAAATGTTATTGCATGAACAATAACTGCAATGATAATACACAAAATACAATAGAAGATAAATGTGATAATGTATGTCCATGTAATTATGATGATTGCAACAATGATGACATGTGTGAATGTGGATTTGATGAAGAATACGAAATGGGAGTATTTCCAGAAAATCCTATGCTAGCTCAAAGTTATGTACCATGGCAATTTATGGATAAAACATTTAAACCATGTGTTGGATTAAAAATGGGTACAATTTTCCCAGAATTAGTTAGCCCATATATGCCTTGTCAATCTATGAGAACAAATGAATTCATAGAGGCAACAAATACAGTAGGAAAGGGGTGTAACAAATGTTAGAAGATGATAATAGAAATTGTGGTTGTATGATGAATAACTTTAATATGAACTACAATATGATGAACACAAATATGACATCAAGTTCAGATAATAATATGTCTAGTTGTGAATGTGATGAATTTAATCAAACAAGAGAACAAATGATGGAAAGAATTAAATGTTTAAATTTTGCTATAATTGAACTTGGCTTATATTTAGACACACATGTTGATGATGAAAAGGCAATTTGTTTACACAGAAAATACTGTAAAGAATATAGAGAATTAACAGATAAATACCAAAAAGTCTATGGACCTTTAACAATTCAATTTCCATGTAATAAATGGAGATGGATTGAAGAACCATGGCCTTGGGAAAGGGGGAATTTTTAAATTATGTGGACTTATAACAAAATATTAGAATATCCAGTAAATATTAAATGCACAGACCCTCGTCTTGCAAAAGTGATAATTAGCCAATATGGTGGTCCAGATGGAGAGCTTGCAGCTTCTCTTAGATATTTATCTCAAAAATTTGGTATGCCAGATCAAAATGCAAAAGCAATATTAAATGATATAGGTACTGAAGAATTAGCTCATTTAGAAATGGTTGGAGCTATAGTACACCAATTAACAAAAAATGCATCAATCGAAGAGATAGAAGCGGCAGGACTAGGTCCATACTATACAGACCATGGGGTAGATGTATATCCACAATCAGCAGCAGGAGTTCCTTTCACAGCAGCATATATTGCATGTAAAGGAGACGCAATTGCAAACTTACAAGAAGACTTAGCAGCAGAACAAAAAGCTAGAGCAACTTATGAAAAACTAATAGATTTATGCAGAGATAATCCAGATGTATTAGATCCATTAAAATTCTTAAGAGAAAGAGAAATAGTACACTTCCAAAGATTTGGTGAAGCACTTCGTGGAGTACAAGATAAACTAGCAGAAAAGAAATTTTATATGAATTGTGACAATATGAATAAATAATATGAATATTAAAAAGTAAAGCTCCTGTAAAGCACAGGAGTTTTGTATTATTCTTTTTCTAGTAATCGATTATAAAACATTTGGAAAATTCATAAAATTTAATTGACAAAAGAACAATTGTTTGATAATATATAACAAACAAGAAATGGAGTTGGTTTATTATGAATAACAAACTAATTGGAAATAAAAATAACATTGTTTTTTATACTGATGAAGCAGGAAACACAAAAATAGAAGTCGTATTACAGAATGAAGATGTATGGTTAAATGTAAATGCAATAGCAGAATTGTTTGATGTACAAAGACCAGCAATATATAAGCATATTTCTAATATTTTTACTGAAGAAGAATTAGATGAAAAATCAGTGTGTTCCATTTTGGAATATACTGCAGCAGAATTAATTTATAACAGAGTAAATGCAGAAAAAGAAAATATGGGACTAACTACTTGGAAAGAAGCTCCAGATGGAATGATATATAAATATGATGTTAGTATAGCAAAAAACTATTTAAATGAAGACGAATTAAAAAAGCTAAATAATTTAACGAATTTCTTTTTAGATTATGCAGAAGAAATGGCAGAAGAAAATCAAGTTATGACAATGAAAGACTGGATAAATGAAACAGATAATCTTTTAAAATTTAGAAAAAAAGAAATACTAAAGGATTCAGGAAAAATTTCACATAAACAAGCCGTTGAAAAAGCCGAAAAAGAATATGAAAAATTTAGAGTAAAACAAGATATGCAATATATTTCTAGTATGGATGAAATGTATCAAAGATATTTAAA
>CALYBE010000109.1 GCA_944393735.1 uncultured Clostridia bacterium | reverse complement strand
ACATAGGAACACCAGCAGATGTAGAATTAGTGTTAAAAAGCACAGCAGAAGGAATAGGTTTATTTAGAAGTGAATTTTTATACATGGATAGTGAAACTATGCCAACAGAAGAAGAACAATTTAATGCATATAAAGAAGTTGCAGAAAAACTAGCTGGAAAACCTGTTATTATAAGAACTTTAGATGTTGGTGGAGATAAAGAAATTAAATATTTAAATATGGAAAAAGAAGCAAACCCATTTTTAGGGTATAGAGCAATACGCCTATGTTTAGATAATTTAAACATATTTAAAACACAACTAAGGGCAATATTAAGAGCAAGTAATTATGGAAATTTATCAATAATGTTTCCTATGATTTCATCAATAGATGAATTGCGTGAAGCAAAGAAAATAGTAGAAGAATGTAAAAAAGAATTAGATGCCGAAAATATTTTATATGATAAAGAAATAAAAGTAGGAATAATGATAGAAATTCCATCTGCAGCTCTTATCTCATATTCATTAGCAAAAGAATGTGATTTCTTTAGTATTGGAACAAATGACTTAATTCAATATACAGTTGCTGTTGAAAGAGGAAATGAGAAAATTTCAAAACTATACACCAAATTTCATCCAGCAGTAATTAAACTTATAAAAGAATCAATTGAAGGAGCACATTCTTCTGGAATATTCTGTGGAATGTGTGGAGAAGCGGCAGGAGATGAATTATTAATTCCACTATTAGTTGGACTTGGATTAGATGAATTTTCAATGAATTCAAATAAAATTTTAAAATCTAGAAAGATAATAAGTGGACTAGATAGAACAGAATGTAAGAAATTGGTTGATGAAATATTAGAATTTTCTTCAGCAAAAGAAGTTGAAGATAGGTTAAGAGAGTTTGTTGAATCAAAAAAATAAAAATTAATAAATAATTCTTATAAAGCAAATAGTTAGTTGAAAACTATTTGCTTTTATGGTATTATTTAAACATAAAAACCAATAAAACAGTATAGGAGAATGTAGATGAAAGATATAAAAATATTAATAAGTGAAGAGCAAATAAATAGGAGACTAGATGAAATTGCCGGTAAAATAATGGAAGATTATAAAGGAAAAGATATAGTGTTTTTATGCATATTGAAAGGAAGTGTTTTTTTTACAGTAGAACTAGCTAAAAGAATCAAAAATAATGTACAATTCGAATTTATAGAAGTTTCAAGTTACAAAGGTCATGAAAGTACAGGAAAAATAAATATTAATAAAGATATTACAGAAACCATAATAGGAAAAGAAGTAATAATTATAGAAGATATTATAGACACTGGAAGAACACTTTCTTTTCTCAAAGAATATTTGTTGGAGAAAATGCCTTCAACATTAAAAATTTGTACATTATTAGACAAGCCTTCAAGAAGAGAGAAACCGATAGAAGCGGACTATTTAGGATTTACAATTGAAAATAAATTTGTTATTGGCTATGGGCTAGATGATGAGCAGAATTATAGAAATTTAAATTATATTGGATATATTGAAGAATAGAAAAATTAAGGATACAGAAGATTTCTCAAATAATTTAATATTAAATAAAATTAAATTATGCATGAACATATAAGGAATAAAAAATCATCTTTTAGGAAATAATTATATTAATGTTTTCCAAAGGGAGGTTTTTTATTTGATTAATAAGGTAGAAATATGTGGAGTAAACACTTCAAAACTACCAGTACTAACAAGTAAAGAAAAAGATGAACTATTTATTAAAATAAAACAAGGAGATGAAGAAGCAAGGACAGAATTTATAAGAGGAAATTTAAGATTAGTATTAAGTGTAATACAAAGATTTTATGGTAGGGGAGAAAATGCTGACGATTTATTCCAAATAGGATGTATAGGACTGATAAAATCAATAGATAATTTCGATTTAAGCCAAGGTGTTCAATTTTCAACATATGCAGTTCCAATGATAATTGGAGAAATTAGAAGATATTTAAGAGATAATAATAGCATAAGAGTAAGCAGATCTGTAAGAGATTTGGCTTATAAAACAATTCAATTCAAAGATAAATATAATAAAGAAAATGGTAGAGAGCCAAGTATAGAGAAAATTGCAAAAGAGCTTGGAGTTGAAAAAGAAGAAATAGCAGCAAGTCTTGATGCAATTCAAGATCCAGTATCATTACAAGAACCTATATATAATGACGGTTCAGAAAGTATATATATAATGGATCAAGTAAAAGATACAAAAAATAATGACGAAAATTGGACTGAAACAATGACAATAGCTGAAGCTTTAAAGAAACTTACAGATAAGGAGAAAAATATAATAGTAAGAAGATATTTTGATGGAAGAACTCAAATGGAAGTTGCAGATGAAATTGGAATTTCACAGGCACAGGTTTCAAGATTAGAGAAAAATGCATTAGAACATATAAAAAAATATTACAAATAATTTTATAACTAAATAAATATAAAATGTTTAAAGATTTCTTTAGACAATTATATAAATTTAAATAAGGATAGTATTATTCAAAATGAAAATATTATCCTTTTAAATTTTTAAATGATATAAAAAAATAGAAACAATTTTGTATAAACTACATATTATAATATGTAAGGAGGATACATATGGAAGATAAAGGATTGGATTTTAAACATAAGGAAGTTATAAATATATGTGGAGGAAAAAGGCTTGGATTTGTGCAAGATGTTTGTGCAGATTTAGAAACTGGCAAAATAACATCTATTATAGTACCTGGTAATACAAATAAATTTATGAGTTTGTTTTCTTCAAGTAATGATATAGTAATTCCATGGGAAAATATTAGATGTATAGGTGATGATTTAATATTAGTTGAAATTTAGATATGATAAAACTTGTTTGAAATAATAAGTAAAGAAAAAATATATTTTTAAAGTACTATAAGTGTGGTGGCATAAAGATATAAAAGATTAATATTTTATAATTAATTTTACTTTTTTAATTAACTTGAATTTGGTTGCCAATAATTACAAAAAAAATACTCTTGACTTACATATAAAATGATGATATTATAATATAAGACTTAACAAAAAAAGCAACTTAAAAATAAATTTCAAAAAAATTAAAAAAACATATTGACAAAATACGACACTTGTGTTAAGATAATAAACGTACTGAGCAACAGATAAAATATTTTAATATTACACAAGAAATTAGTATAAAAAGTTATAACAAAATTAAACAAAATACATCATATTACTAGTTTTTTATTTTGCCCAAAAACAAGGTAGAAAAATATTTTAAAAT
>CALYBE010000108.1 GCA_944393735.1 uncultured Clostridia bacterium | reverse complement strand
TGGCTTCCACTGTCTTCCATAGCTTCCTCATATCCATCTACCAATTCTTGTGGAATTTCACTTAAAAACCTTGATGGTGGATTATGTGTGGTTGAGCCAAATGTTGTACGTTGTCTACTTCTTGTTAAGAATAGATTTTCTTTGGCTCTTGTAACTCCTACATAGCATAAACGTCTTTCTTCTTCAAGTTCTTTGGCTTCTCCAATTGATTTATATCCTGGGAAAACTCCTTCTTCCATTCCTATTAAAAATACTACTGGGAATTCCAATCCTTTTGCACTATGTAATGTCATTAATGTAACAGATTCTTCTGTTTCTTCTACATTGTCTAAGTCGCTTGATAGTGTTATTCCTTCTAAGAAGTCGCTTAGTCCATTATCCGCAGATTCTTCCTCAAATTCTACTGCTACATTTAAAAATTCTTCTAAGTTTGCAATTCTATTTTCTGCTTCAATTGAATTTTCGTTTTCTAACGCTCTTGTATATCCTGTTTCTTTTAAGATTTTCTTTATTAATTCAGAAATTTTTAATTGGTCTTTTTGTGCAATAAATTCTTCCATCGAATTTACAAACTCTCTAGAGTTTAAATATACTCTATTTAAACCATAGCTTTGAGCATTTTTGATAACTTCATACATTGATGTGTTATTTTGTTCTGCAACATGTTCAATATTGTCTAAACTTGTTTTTCCTATTCCTCTTTTTGGCTCATTTATAATTCTATTTAAACTTAAATTATCTGATGGATTTTGTACTAATCTTAAATATGAAATTATGTCTTTTATTTCTTTTCTTTCATAGAATTTTAGTCCTCCCACAATTTTATATGGAATTGCTTCTCTTCTTAGAATTTCCTCTATTGCTCTTGATTGTGTGTTCATTCTATATAATACTGCAAAGTCTGAATATTTGTATCCTTCTTGCCTTCTAAGGTGTTCTATCTGTTCTGCTATGTATTTTCCTTCATCATATTCATTATCTGCACAGAAAATTTTAGGTAAATTTCCTTCTCCATTTTCTGTCCATAGTTTTTTCTCGTATTTTACTTCATTGTTTTTGATTATAGCATTTGCTACATTTAATATGCTTCCTGTACATCTGTAATTTTGTTCAAGTTTTATTATTTTTGTGCCAGGAAAGTCTTTTTCAAAGTTTAAAATATTTGAAATATCTGCACCCCTAAAGCTATAAATTCCTTGGTCGTTATCTCCTACGGCTGTAATATTTCCATGTTTTGCAGCTAATAGTGTTACTAATGTAAATTGAGATTTGTTTGTGTCTTGATATTCATCTACTAATATATATTGAAATTTGTTTGAATAGTATTCTAGTACATCTGCATTTTCAGATAATATTTTTATTGTATAGTTTATAATATCGTCAAAGTCTATTGCATTGTTTTCTTTTAGTCTTTTTTGGTATAAAGTATATACTTCTGCAATTTTCCCTTTTCTGTATTCTCCTTGTACTTTAGCTGAATACATTTCTGGTTCTAACATATCATTTTTTGCATTGCTTATTTCTGATAAACATGCTCTATCATTTATTATTTTATCATCTATATTTAGGTCTCTTAAACATCTTTTTACTAATGTTTTTTGGTCTGATGAATCAAATATTATGAATGATGAATCAAATCCTATTCTATCTATAAACTTTCTTAGTATTCTTACACATATTGAGTGGAATGTTCCAACCCACATGTCTTTTGCTGCTTCTCCAACTAATAGTTCTATTCTCTCTTTCATTTCATTTGCTGCTTTGTTTGTAAATGTTATTGCTAATATATTCCATGGCAATACTTTTTTTTCTTGCATTAAATATGCTATTTTGTGTGTTAATACTTTTGTTTTTCCACTTCCCGCTCCTGCTATTACTAGACATGGGCCTTCTGTGTTTATTACTGCTTCGTATTGCTCTTTATTTAATCCTTCTAATATGTTTGACATTTTTTTCTCCTATTCTAATTGACAATAATTAAAGTTTATATTGTTTTTTCCTTGTAAAATTATATAATTTTTGGCATAAAAAGTCAATAGAATATATGTTATTTTTCAAACATTTTTTCGTATTATTTTTTGGTTATAAAATTGTGATTCCTATTCCAATTATAAAACCTAACATGTTTCCAATTGCAGACATTCTTCCTTTGTATAAAGTGTTTGATTCTGGAATAAGTTCTCCTGATACTATATATAACATTGCTCCTGCCGCAAAGCTTAGACAAATTGCTATTATTTGTTCTGATATTTTCCCTATTATACAGCCTATTAATGCTCCTATTCCTGTTGCAATTCCTGATAAAATTACATATATCATTATTTTGTAGATTTTCATTCCTCCATTTTTCATTGGTACTGCCATTGATATTCCTTCTGGTATATCATGAAAACATATTGCTAAAGCTAAAGAAAGTCCTAATTTTGTAGATTCATCAAATCCTGAGCCTATTGCTAAACCTTCTGGTATGTTGTGTATTGCGAGCCCTATACTGACTATTATTCCTGTTTTTAATAAATTGTTTTTTACAGTATTTTTTGGCTTTTTTGTATTGAATTTTTTATCTACTATTACATCACAAAATATCATTACAATTATTCCAAAAATTATTCCTATTATACATTCTGCTAATTCACTTATACTTAAGGCTTCTGGAATTAAGTCAAAACATATTACTGCCATCATTAGTCCTGCTGCAAATGATAATATGAAGCTTAAAAATTTATTTGAATTATTTTTCATTGTACATCCTATTATTCCTCCTAATGTTGTTCCTATGGTACCAAAGAATAATCCTAATATAGTTGTATTTATAACTCCTTGCATGTTTTGCTCCTTTCTTTTTTCTTGTATTATTTATATGTGTGTTTTTGGTTATTATGATTTTTAGAAAGAAACATATCTTATTTGTTGGCTTACATCTTTATATTGTATTGTTTCAAATGCAATTATTTTAACAAATTATGTAAAAAGTTGTATAATTAATGTATAATTATACTAAAGAAAGGGGTGTTTGTTATGAATAGCCTAAATAAAATTTTTATTGTAATTATTATTTTTTTAATAATTGCCTTAGCTATTGTATATACAGCATGCATAAAAGAAAAAAGTACAATGATAAATAATGCTTCTTTATCTTGGAAATCAAATATAAAAAAATATGAACTTCTTAATGAATTACAAAAGTATAGAGGATATTAATTTTAAATGACTTGGTTTTCTTATATTATCAATAAACAAAAGGAAAGGGGAAATTATTATGAATAAATTAGGTGTATTTCTTTTAATTATTATTATAATATTGACTATTATTTTGTCCATAATTACATTTAATTATTTTAGAATAAAAGGCCAATCAAATTCTTATTATTTAGATTATTTAAA
>CALYBE010000107.1 GCA_944393735.1 uncultured Clostridia bacterium | reverse complement strand
ATGTACGCATTTTTAACTAGGCACAAATGTTGATATATCAGCATTTGTGCCTTTTAACTGTCAAAGATGGGATTATATATTGATTTTGTGTTTTTTTCAAGTCCTATATGTGTTTTTTTTTGGTTTGTACCTAATTTTCAAAATTGGTAAAAATTGTTCCTTTAAATCATTCTTTTTTCATAGTATAATATAGTAAAGAATTATTTATATTTTATGGCGCTTTATTAATTAAAAAGTGTGTTTAAATATTTTTGATTTTGCATATTGAATTTCTTAATAAGTGCCTGGCAGAAAGAGGTTTATATGAAATTTGAGAAATTAACAGATAACAAATTAAAAATTATTTTTACAGCTGACGATATGAGTTTAAATAACGTTTCTACTAAAGCAATATTGTCTAATAATTCTATATCGCAGAAACTGCTACAATCTCTTTTATCTAAGGCTGAACAAAAAGTAGGTTTTAAAGCAGATGATTGCGATTTAATTGTTGAAGCTGTTTCAATAAATGGTGGAATTATTTTTACTATTACAAAAATCACTTCAGATCATGATTTATATAATAATTTAAATTTAATTTATAAGTTTGAAAGTTTTGAAAATTTTTTGGATTTTTGTACATATTTGAACAATATGAATTTTAATGATTATACTGGATTTTCATTGTTTCTTTATAATAAAAAATATTATTTATCTGTAGAAGCAAATAATAAGCATTTTTCTGATTTAAAATTGCTTTTAGGCGAATTTGGAGACAATGCAAATAGTTTTCATATTATGAATGGAATTCTTCATGAATATGGAAAAACAGTTATGGATGAGATTTCTTTTTCAAATGCTGTAAAATTGTTTTTATAAATTACTTTTGTATAAATGTTTACTGCAATAAAAAAAGAAAAGGAGGTAAAATTTTTTCTGCCTCCTTTTTTCAATTTTAATATACATAATTTTGTGGATTATATGCCACTCCATTAACTCTAACTTCTAAATGTAAGTGATATCCTGTACTATTTCCTGTTGTACCTACTGCTGCAATTGTATCTCCTTGATTTACATGTGTTCCAACTGATGCATATAATTTATCGCAATGGCAATAATATGTTTCTATTCCATTTCCATGAGATATTACTATCATATTACCATAAGAGCCTTGTCTACCTGAAAAGGTTACAGTTCCAGAAGCTGCTGCTTTTATCGGTGTTCCTTTTGGTGCAGCTATATCAAGACCTGTATGATTACTACTTCTAATATTACTTTTTGCCCCAAATCTTGAAGTTATTGTTCCAGATATTGGCCTAATTAAGTTTATTCCTATAGATACTTTTTGATATGATATATTAGTTGATGTGTTGACTTTCTTTGTGCTTGCTGTTGTTACAGTTGGTTTTTTTACTACTGGTTTTTCTACATATAATGCTGCAACAGTATCTTCTACTGTTGCAAATTCCGCTAAGTCTGTTTCATACAATACTTGTATTGATATTTGGTCTATGTTTGTACTTTCTTTTTCTTTTAATTGATTAACTATCTCTTCAGCAGTTGCAAAGTCTGCTACATATGCTTTTTCTTCTTCTCCAAGCATTATTGCATAGAACTTGTAATATGTTACTCCTGAGTTTTTTACCATTTCGAATATTTCATCATCATTTGTTACTATATTCCTTTTTAGTAAACATAATTTGTATTCTGGAAGTTGGTCTATTTGTACAAATGCTATATTACTATTTCCGTCTCCTTCTTCCACATATGTATTAATTTTAGATTGTAATTTACTTTTGTCTTTACTATATCCTACCTGCTCTCCGTTTATTGTTACACTATATATTGGTTTAAAGAATAATACAAACGCACATATTATCAAAAAAATTGAAACAGCTATAAGTATTGTAAGTTTTATTGATTTTCTTGCAAATACTAATACATGTTTTATCATTCTATTTTCTCCCTTGTAATTTATTTGTTTAAATTTTATATTATTTATTTGTTTAAATTTTATATTAAATTTGTATTTTTTAGCAATTCTTTTTGTATTTGATTTTGGTTTATTTTTCTTTTTTTTCCTTTAGTTTGCTTTTCTTTTTTCACTTATTCTTTTTTTTACTTTTCAAAATGCAACAATCCCTAAGGATTTCATAAATCACTTAGGGATTAGCTTATTTTCTTCTTCACAACAAATATATATCTATTTTAGTATAAAACAGATTTTATCTTTGTTGTAATTCTGTTTTTAAAGTTTCTACTTCTGTTGTTGTTGCTTTTTGTGCTGGTTTATAATATCCTTTTGAAGATGCTACTTTAAATAGTTCGTATTGGAAACTTTCATCGTTGTTTCTTATTTGTTGAAATGTTTGTCTTAATTGTATATTTTCAGTTTCTGAAATTGCAGTTTGATATGCTGTTAAGTCTGCTTTTACACTTCCTAAAATGTCGTTTACCATTGTTTTTTCATTCATCTTTTTATCATCCTTTCTTTTTTGTTTTTAATAAAAAATCTTTTATTAATAGTTTAGAAAATTCATTAATTTCTGTTTTGTATTTAATGCGTCTTGTGCTGCTTTTGTAAACATTTGTTGAATTTGTGTGTCTTGTGTTTGTGTTGAATAAGCATTTAATTTTTCATATGCGGTTTCATGTGCACCTATCAAATGCCTTAAGTTTTGTAATTCTACTTGTGTTAAATTTGCCATTTAAATCACCCTTTCTATGTTTTTTATAGTATGTACTTTTTTACAAATATTATTCAATATACTATTTTTTCTTAAAACAAAATTTACACAATAAAAAATATTATTATGCAAAAAAACTGTCCGAAAGTAACCTTATACATTCAGACAATCTTCTTAGTCTATATTAATATTGTTTTTTATATCTTGTTTTTTTATATTTTTATTTTATATAATTTCTAAATTAGCAAATTTAGCCATTAATCTCTTATGTCCTGCTTTGTCGAAGTTTATGTCTACTTTTAAATCCTCTCCTTCTGGTTCAACATAATTGATTACACCTTCACCAAATTTTTTATGATATACTCTAACACCAGATTGATATGCTGAAAAATCTATTGCTTGTCCTTGAGATTTTTTGTTTAAATTATTTAAAAAGCTCTCAGCTGTTCTATATACAAATCCACTTCCTGCTGTTCCTTTAATTCCAGAATCACTATTCTTATGGAAGTCTGTTGTTCCTTTTGAATTATCATTGCCTCCGAGTTTTGATATTCCTGATGCTGATGTTGCATATTGTGGTTCTTGAATTTTATAAGACTTTATGCTTCCATTGTTTCTGTTTCCATAACTCCAAATATAATTGCTATCTCCAAAGAATCCTTTTTCTTGTTGGCTTCCAGTACCTTCACATCTTCATCTGTAAATGCCACCTGAATGGCTCCGATCCGTCTGAA
>CALYBE010000106.1 GCA_944393735.1 uncultured Clostridia bacterium | reverse complement strand
GTCCTTTATTAATAAACCATCATCTATTATAAATTTTATTCCTTTTTCACTTGCTACCATTTGTGCTCTGTAACTTTTTCCGGTTCCTGATGGTCCTACAAATGCATATACCTTTATTTTTTCAAATGACATATTGTCTCCTTTTCGTTTTTAATACTTTTTATACAGTATAAGAAAGGCACGATTTGTCGTGCCTCACGTTTCACGTGTCTTTCGTTTAAATAATTTTAGAATTTTTCCTTTAGTTTAATTGATTAATTGTTTTTATAACTTTGATTACTTTATTTTAAACAATTTTTTCTGGAGCTTCTTTTACTTCAGCTATTTTTATATCTCTTACATGGTCTATCTTTTGCCATGTTGTTTCCCTCTTGAATAAACATTTAATGTTGATTATTACCCATGAGCCCATAAATATTGGATAGCATAAAAGTCCTTTTAGCATAGGTTTTATTGGCTTTTTTTCTAATGCCATTACTATTACTGCTGTGGCTATTGGAAGTAATAATGTTGGTACTAAATAGTTTAGTATATTTATGAGAAAATCTAGGTTTGACATTGCATTTCCTGCATACATTATGCAGTTTAATATTAATAATCCGAATGTTATAACTAGCATTGGTGTTGTTCCTGCAATATATAGTAAACCGTCAAGGTTCATTAGTGTTTTGTGTTCTTTTACAGCTTCAAATAATTCTCCTGTGTATCTTTTTAAACATTGCATATGTCCTACTGTCCATCTGCTTCTTTGTGACCAAGATTGTTTAAATGATGTTGGTTGTTCATCATATACTATTGCATCTGTTGCCCATCCTAGTTTTTTTCCTTTTATTATTCTTTTTAATGAGAATTCGATGTCTTCTGTTAATGTTTCTGTTTCCCATCCGTTTGGTTTTACTACATCAAATTTTACCATAAAGCCTGTTCCGTTTAATAGTGGTGATAAGCCTATATTGTATCTTGCTAAATGATATAGTCTATGCATTGTCCAATAGAATAATGCATAACCTGCTGTAATCCAGTTGTCTGTTGGGTTTTTTATGTCTCTGTATCCTTGTACTACTTCTTCTCCTTGACATAGTTTTTTGTTCATGTTTGTTATAAAGTTTTTGTCTACAATATTGTCTGCATCAAATACGAAGAATGCGTCATAGTCTGCGTTTTCTTCTATTTTTTGTTTTAAAAACCATTGTAATGCATATCCTTTTGTTTTGTGGTCTGGGTCGAATCTTTTATATACAATTGCTCCAGCTTTTTTGGCTATTTCTGCTGTTGCGTCTGTACAGTTGTCTGCAATTACATAGATATCATACAATTTTTTATCGTATGTTTGGTTTTTTAGACTTTCTATTAAATTTGATATTACAGCTTCTTCATTATGTGCTGGTATAATTGCCATAAATTTGTGGTTTTTGTTTGTTATATATGGTTTGTCTTTTAATTTAACTAATGCACATAAACTTACAACTATTTGATAACACCAATATACAACTAATACATACATCAATGCTTGTTTTAGTATATACAAATACTCCATTTTTTCCCTCTCTCTTTTTATCTTTTCCTTTTTTATTTTTTGTATACTTTTGCCGTTTGAATTATATAAGTTATTTTGGTTCTTTTACATTGTATTTTTTTGCTTTTTATATTATACTATGATTAGAAAATTTTTGCAATATTTTTATTAAAATTTCTTGCTTTATGGACAAATTTTAATAATTTTTTAATATTTTTTATTATTATTTTTATAATTGTTTTCTTCGTGTAGCTTATTCTTTCTGCGATTGGCATTGTTTAAAAATTTTCATTTGTTTAATAATTTGTTTCGTGTAGATTATATTGTTTTACATAACTTATATTGTAAAGAACTAGAGAAGGAGCCTTTCACATCAAAGGGGTAAAGGTTGAAAAATAATTACAATTTTGGCTGTGTCAAATTTCATTTAAAACGCAGTTGTTACTGCATACTTACGCTGTAACAGGCATAGCCTTAAACAAGCTCAATATTGCCAAAATTTAATTCTTTTCCAACTAGGTTTTGTGCCTTTAGAAAGTTTTGAAAAGAATTTGTTAAACATAATTTTTCCTCCCAACAATTGTTTTTCGAGAATTGATTCTAATCTGCTATTCTTCTTATATTTATTATACACAGATTATACGGAATTGTAGTTCTTGTAAACAACAAAAAATCAACCAGATTTTATTTTCTGATTGATTTTTGTATCTATCTATTCAATTTAGTTCGAACAGAAACTCATTGGTGCCAACGAAGTAGTTATCTACAACTTTTTTCACACCTTTAACGATTGATACAAATATCAATCAATTTATTAAAGTATATCATATTTTTGATAAATTACAATACAAATGAAAAAATTTAATATTTATTTCAGCAAATAATATAGAAAACTCACTCTTACGAGTGAGAAAGATACATCTTTTTTTAAGACTTTAGAAGCAAACAAAATTGAATCCACCGTCATTATGATAGTCCCATTTTGGTGTGTAAACCACCATAGCATCACCAACTACGGCAACGTATACATCAAAGCCCCACTTATTCGGAACCTTATGTACCATCTCAGGCGTGATATTGTTGTAGCCAGCCTTTACCATTGCACTTGCAACGAGCTTACGCTCAGAATCAGTGCAAATAGTGCTTCCGTTTGTCTTCTTTGTGTTGATGTTCTGCATATTTTTCCTCCTTGGGTAATTACCCATAATAAAATTTGTCTATAGCTACTGATGCAACGGAGTTTCAAAATGTTACATCACTTGTAATTATAGCATATTTTACATAAAATTGCAAATTGTATGTTATTCCCAACCATTCATATTATTATACTTTATTTTCGCTTTAAAATCTTTTTATTTTCCTTTTCTAATTGTTTTAAACTCTTTGGTGGTGTTGGCAAATTTTCAGGCATAGTGCCACCAGCCTCTTTGATTGCTTTTCTGACTATTTTTCCAATTTTATTATGTGTATTACAAGCCTCTTTTTCTGTTTGTATATTATCTTTTTTTAATTTTTCTTCGGTTTGAGAAATTCTAAATAAATTCGCACTTAACTCTGTACTTCCCATATTATCCAAAATATCTTCTCTATATCTTAATCCTTTTCTTTTTGCAATATCATCAGCAGTTTCACCATTATATAAGCCTTTATAACCTGCATTATGAAATTTATCAAAATTTTTAACTCCTGCTTTTTTGGCTGTTTGATTAAGAGAATAATTTCCTTTTCTTGTAAGATTTCTTTGATAAAATCTTTTTTCATCTTCTGTTAGCATACTGTATTCTTTTTCTGTAATTTCTTGCTTTCTAGTTTGAACTGCAAAATATGTTTGAGCAAGAGCAATTACTTTTTTTCTGCTATCTCCATTTTGTGCTATTAAATAACAAGCATAAC
>CALYBE010000105.1 GCA_944393735.1 uncultured Clostridia bacterium | reverse complement strand
CCTACATATATTAAGTTTAAGTATATTTCTAATATTTGGTCTTTTGAAAGTGCATCTTCAAGTTGATATGCTTTTACCCATTCTTTTACTTTTCTTAATGCTCCTGCTATACCACGTGAATCATCTTCCTTTGTTACATTTTTTACTACTTGCTGTGTTATAGTACTTCCTCCACCTGCTGTTGATGTTCCACCATGTGTAATAAATGAAAGTATTGCTGCAGCTGTTCTTTTTAGGTCAACACCATGATGCTTATAAAATCTTTCGTCTTCAATTGCAATATATGCTTTTGGTAAATATGGAGACATTTCTTCTAATGTAATTATTTTTCTGCTCTCGTCTCCTTTTAGCTCTGCTATGATATTATTATCTGTATCTACTATTACTGAGTTTTCTGTCATTATAAGTTGTGACATGTCTATTTTGAAGTCGTCACCCCATAATCCATAGAATAATCCTGCAACTACTCCAGCCCCAATTACAATTAATAATATGAATAATACTAAAAATATTTTTAATGCTATTGCTAATTTAGGGTGTTTATGTTTGAATTTAACTTTTTGTTTTTTTACTGCTAAATCTTTATTCGTACTTTTGCTTTTCTTTTTGGCTTTTACTTTTTTATTTTTATCTTCCATTCTTTTTCCCTCTTTTCTATGTATTAAATGGACAGCTCTATTATATTATATTTTTTTCAAAAAGAAAAGTGTTTTAAGAAAATCTTTAGAATTTTGTTACATAATTCGTTACAATTCACAACTTATAAAACAATGAAAGAATTATTGATATATTAATATTAAATAAATTTTGAATGTAATTGGAAAAAATTTAGAATTTCTTAATTAATTTTATGGAAAATGTTCGCGTCGAGCGTAGCGAGGACTAAGTGAAAGGGTGCCATAAAATTATTTTAGAAATTCTCGATTTTTGTATTGAGCCGAAAAATTTATGAAATATTAATATATCAAAATTCTATATTTTAATTTATAAGCTGTGAATTATATCTTAAAATAATAGATTTTAATAAATTTTCTTATATCTTAATAGGTCCATTAATACCATATAATTCTTTTATACTTATATTATTCTTAATTATTTTTTTGCGTATATTATTAAAAGTATCTTTCATATATAAAACTGATTCTACTAAATCTTTGGTTCTAAATTTTTTCATATTTTCTCTCCAAATTATTTCTTCTCTACCTGTTTCAATTTCATAATCATTTATATTTATACCATTAAATCTTTTACTTTCAATTTTCATGTTACCTTCTAAATTGATAATTATTGCTTCTTCATATATTTGATAATTATTCAAAACCTCTTTGTTAAAATCCATGTTTAGTATAATTTGTGCTTTTGCAAGACTCTTTTTTTGATTGTTTGAAACCACTATTAATATTCCATCTGTGTCATAAATTTCTTTTTCTATTTTTCTTAATTTGCTTATATGATTTGTTACTATAGTTAGCCTTTTATATTGTTTTGATAATATTCTTATTAGTTCAATAACAAGGTCTGTTATTTCATTTGTTGTAATTGCTATTTCTATTTCTGGTTTTTTTATATCTTTTTTGTTGATTATATAATTTAAGATTTCTATGGTTAAATATTTTTCAAGCCATCTTCCATCAAATATTTTTATATTACTTGAGTTTATAGCATTTATTAAACTCATATTCTGATATAACTCTTTACTTAAAACCACATTTGTTACCTCATTTTTTATCAATTTATTTACTATTTTTTTTATATTTTTTTCTTTTTCTAGGCTTACATTTATTTTGAAATTGTCTCCTTCTATTTTAATTTTTTTCATAGTAAATTTATGCTTATCCATTTTTTCTATATAAAATGTTTTCATAATTGTTTTCCTTTCATACAATACAGATTTTCTTTTGGAAATAAGTTTTTTATAACTTATTACTTGATTGTATGTTTTTAGATGTTAATTTATAACTAATTTATATGAGATGTTACTCGTGTAAATCCATTTTATTTTATAGAAATTTCTATTAAATAAAACAAGTCCAAGATTTCAGTCTTGAACTTGTTTATTATAAAAAATTTCATTTTATTTAGTTTATTATATTACTTTATTTTAAATTATTCTTGTTGCTCACTTGCTTTTTCTAATTCTTCTTTAATTACAGACCATACATTTGAAGTTTCCATATCTTTTCTCCAACATGCTGTTCCACCCAAATTATATTTAGTTACTAGAGAAACCTTTGCAGCAATTGAAGTACCATCTTCAATCCACATTTTAATTGTATCTTTTCCAGAAGGGTATTCAATGTAGTATTGTTTTAAATTATCATCCCATTGTTTTTCTACATTGTTTGGTATTTTTATATTCAACATTGATACTACGCCTCTACCTGTAATTTCTCCATTTGAATTTATTGTCCATTGTCTTGTATAAAAAGGCATACCTAAAATTATTTTTTCTGTATCTACTTCATCATAGTCAATTATTTTCTTTAAACTTGTCTCTATCCAGTTAAAACCTGCTGTTGTTCCTGGTTTTGTACTTGATGTTCCATATTGGTCATATGCCATAAATACCAAATAATCTGCTACATCTCCTATTATGTTTCTGTCGTAACATAATGACCATGTTGGACTTCCATCTGGTGCAGTAACATCTACAGATGTTACCATTCCTAAATCTAACATACGTGGTACAAACTCTATAACAAATCTTGAATATTTATCTTTATCTGCTTCATACATATTTTCAAAATCTAAGTTTATTCCATCTATTTGATATTCTGTACATAGTTCTACTATTTTTTGTATTAGCTCTTGTCTTTTTGTATAACTATTTAATATTTTAGACGTTACTTCTATTCCTGCATCTGAATTTGAAATACTAGGCCATACTTTATATCCATTTGAATGTGCCCATTCTATATATGCTATTCCTGCATCTCCTACATTTTCTTTAAGTTCTCCATCATCATCTAAATAGAAGAATGTTGGTGAAACTACATTTACCCCTTCAATTTTTTGTCCGGTTCTGTCTGGTGCTTTTACATATTTTGAAAAATAATCCCAAAACATATTTACTTTGCCTTCTATTTGTGGTGTTTTTTCAAGCTTTTCTCTTACTGTAGTAAAATTAGTTAATTTATTTGTTTTTACATAACCAATATTGCCATTTTCAGTTCTAACTCTTGTCCAACCATCATCTGTACTAGATATTGCTATTACAACATCTCCTTTTTCAAGTTTATCTACTGTTTTTGAGAAAAAGTCTTTTTTCCATTTTACAGATAATTTTGACTTAGTATATGCTTTTATTTGTTCTCTTTCTAAAGAATCTATAGTTATTATATTATTTTGTTCTATATTATCTAATTCTATATTATATACATCTGTCATTTCTGAGATTGGCATATAAATTATTTCATCTATTGTTATT
>CALYBE010000104.1 GCA_944393735.1 uncultured Clostridia bacterium | reverse complement strand
CATGCACATGAAGAGCCTCCGCCTCCTCTACTTCCACCACCAAATCCTCCACCATAATGATTATGGTGATGATGATAATAATATGGATAATAGCCTCCATAGTATCCATATCCTCCATGTCTATAATAAGGTGGGTACATAATTTGTAATACTAAAATTATTGTAAAAATTATTACAATTAAAGCAAATATGATAGGTAATGTCAAAATGCTTTTAGTCGAATTTCCATTAGCTTGTTTGTTATAATCTAACTTAAAATTTCCTACAGAGTATTCTACTTTTGCTGTTATTTTTTGATTTTTTGCTAATTTTTTACTCCATACAATATAATTGTTTTCGCCATTACTACCATTATGTTTTGTTACTCCATCTGATTCCCATTGGATTATTGCCTGGTCAACTTTTATATCAGAAAACCATCCTGGAGTAAATTCGTATTTAACTATTCCTTTTGAATTATCAATCGAATACATATAGCTTTGGTGTAAACTAAATTCGAATGTTACTATATCTCCTGCATAATACTTATTCTTAAAATTTACTCTTACATAATTTCCACCATCTGATGTATATTTTATACTTTTAATCTCGTCTGAGAGCTTTTTAATTGTATCTACATGTTGATTAGGAATTCCTATTTTTACCCACTCAAGTGGGCCTTCTGTTGTAGAATCTAGAACTTTCCATTCTATATGATATTTAATATCTAATGTTCCATCATCTCTTGGCGAAACTGTAGTTGTGTAATTTATAATTTCATCTAAGTCTGCAGCTTCACATATTTTTGGAAATATAAATATCACTAAAAAGAACAATATTATTATAAATAATCCTTTTATTTTCTTACTCATTTTATTTTTCCTTTCTTAGGGAATTTAACCCTTTAATAAGCATTTTCCAATAGTTTTACTACTTTTATTTCTAATATCTTTACATTTTTTTGATTGCCAAATATCTTTCCATTTGTCTTTTAGAATATTTCCTAATTTTCCACTTTCTGATAACCAACTCTGACATGGCATGACATCCCCGTTTGGTGCTATTGCCATATTACTTAAACATGCACCACATGATGGGATATCTAATCCTAATTCTTCAACTTTTTTATTTTCTATCCATCCTGGTGATGTGAAACTTATTTCTATTAAATTATCATTACAATATTGAACTGATTGTTTTAAAATTTCATATAGTTCTTCACTTGATAATTGCAATTGCTTTGATTCATCTTTTTTTGCATTTCCAGTGACTATAAGCCCAGAACATGATACATATTTTATGCCAAGTCCATTTAAAAATTTCAATGTTCCTACATAATCCTTATTTTTCGTGCATAATGGTGTGTTTATACTTACATTTAACCCTGCTTCTAGTGCATTTTTTATGCCTTCTACTGTTTTGTCATAATTGTTTGCTCCAACTAACTCATTATGTATTTCTCGATTAGATGAATATAATGTTATCTGAACACTATCTAAACTTGCTTGATATAATTTTTTACATAATTCTTTAGTTAATAAAACTCCATTTGTATTTAATCTTGTTACAAACCATTTTGAATATTCTACTAACTCTATTAAATCTTCTCTAATTGTGGGTTCTCCACCAGTAAAAGTTAGTTGAGATATTCCTGCTTTTCTACATTTATCTATAGTTTTTTTCCATTCTAATGTTGTTAATTCTTTTACATTTGCTTGAGATTGTCCTGCAGCATAGCAATGCACACATTTTTGATTGCAATTCCATTTGCCATCTTTTTCTAAACCGCTTATCATTAAATCCATTCTATGTGGTGCTTTCATATGTTTAGCATACTCACCTATACTTACTCTTGGAATTTTATTTTTTACATTTTCTCCTATTGCTATACTCTTAAAAGTATTTACCATATCCCATAAATCTCGTTTTATATCATCATCTTTTATAAATCTGCCATATACTTTTTTAGTCCTTTTTACAGTAATATCTACTATTTTATCTAATTCTTCTTTTGATATTTCTTTTCCAGAGTATTTATTTACTTCTTCTATAAATATTGATAGCAAAATGGACCATGATTCTCTTAATGGAATTATATCATGGCCATTTACTATAACCACACTTGATACGGATTTTAACCATGAGAACTTAGGTGGTATTAAATATATTCTAGCTGCACCACGTTCATATGGATTAAATGTAGTGTGTATTATTTTGTTAAAATTTTTTAATTCATATATTTTTTCTCTTATACTCATTTTTATATTCCCTTTCTTTTGTATTTTCAAAAATATTACTTTTTATTTTTTCACTTTGTTTAAATTTGTTTTGCTCAATTTTCGAAGTTTGCAATCATTTTACACAATTTTCTAGTAATTTTATTTTATTCTTTTGATTTGTATCTATTCTAGCTTTAATACCAATTGGAATAACTGTCTTTTTTTCTATATGTCCGAAATTTTCTGATTTTATAATAGGTCCTTTAAATTCATCTCCTATAGTATCTAATAAAATTTTTTCTAGTGATATGCCACTATCATGTGTATAGTTTCCAAGCCATATACCTTTTATTTTTTTAAAGATTTCATTTTGTTTCATATAATATAAAAAGTTACTTGCTGTGGCTGGACCTGTTTCAAATCCCAACTCTTCTAAGAATAGTATTTTATCTTGAAAATTAATACTATATTTTCCTGCAACCATTCCTCTAGTTAAACTTAAATTTCCACCTATTAGTTCCCCTTCAGCTATACCGCTTCTTATTGTAAGATATTGTTCTTTTGCTTCTCCAAATTCCAAACTTCCTTCTACAAATCTTTTTAATGCTTCATTAAGACTATAGTCTGTTTCATCTGTTGCAATTGTTTTAAAATTTGTACCACTAAAAGTTACTAGCCCAGTTTTTTTTGTTATTATATTTGTGATTGAAGTTATATCACTATATCCACATATTATTTTGGGATTTTGTTTTATCATTTCAAAATCTAAATATTCAAATGTTGAATTACTATTTTCACCGCCATTTGAACACCATATCATCTTGATTTCTTTATCATTAAACATTTCATTTATATCTTCTGCCTTCTCTTTTGCAGTTGCACTATATCCATTTGTATTTGAAAATATGTGTTTTGAGAATTTTACTTTGAATCCAAGTTTTTCGATTTTTTTCTTTGCTTGTTCAAGTTCTTCTACTTTTTCTCCAATTACTGGACTTGATGGTGCTACAACTCCAATTGTATCTCCTTTTTTTAATTTATCAGGGATTATCATAATATACTTGTTCCTTTCTAATTTTTTAGTTATTATATCATTTTTTTAATTCAATTAATGCAGTTCCAAGTCCATATCCTTTTTTTTCTACTCTATATGAATGTATTAAATCAGAATGACATACACTACAAATTTTGCTATCTATTATATTTTCTTCTTTTAGTCCTGCTTCTTTTAAAATTATTTTGTTAATTTCTACTGTATCAATAGACCACCTATCTTCATTTGGTACTGGAACTATTAATTTGTCTATTTTTT
>CALYBE010000103.1 GCA_944393735.1 uncultured Clostridia bacterium | reverse complement strand
AGCTTAGATTTAAAGATTTTAAACAATTTTTTATTGCCTCTACTGTTTTTTCTCCCGAACCAGATAAATTTGCTAATTCTCTTTCAGTCATTGATATTAATGGGCCTAAAGTTAGAATTCCATTTTTTTTCAATACATTATATGCTCTAGTAGATAGATGTAAATTTTCTATTTTCATGTTATTATAGTCCAGTTTATCTTCCTGTTCTTCATCAACCGAATGTAGTGCTTCTTCTTTACTTTCTATTGATGCTGGCACTATACCACTTGGATTAAATATATCTTCTTCTTGCATAATGTGATTATATGACTTTGAAACAGCATTATCATATTTTTCTTTTTCTCTTTGTCTAATATCTTGTATTTGTTTTTTTATTTCTTCAACTTGTAGTTTTTTTTCTTCTAACTCCTGTGCTGTTAATACTGCTCTTCTTCTAATGATTATTTCTTTTAATGACTGTTCTGATAAAGATAGTTGTGATAACTCATCATCACTGAATTGCATTAATTGTCTTATTAAATAAATATTATTTTTTCTTAGTTCTAGTTGTGTTTTTTCAGATATACCAAGATATTTTATATCTCTAGCACTTTGAGAATTTATAGCATTATTTATAATTTTTTCTAGTTTATTTTTTCTTGCTTCTAATGCTTTTATTATTTTCATATTTTGAGATGAAATTTGAAATTTGGTAATGTTGTTTTGACTTTCATCTAATAGTATATTGTTCCAAATATGTCTTTTAATATTAGTTATTGCTTCATATATAGCATAAGTACTCATATAGTTTCTTTTTTCTGCAAGTTGTTTTGCAGGAATCTTTGGCATTCCACAAAATCCATAAAATTTACAAAGCAAATCTCTTTTTCCTTCTGGAAGTTTGTTTATAATATCTTCAATTGCATCAATATTGATTATACTTGCTTCTTCGTAAATTCCTATTTTAGTACGAGAACAATATCTCGAAATATCTTTGATAAAATTTACATATTTTATTTTATCTTCAATTGTTATGTCATGACTGCATATTGTTATCTTATTTGGTAATTTTATACTAGCAAATCTTAATTCCTCATCACTTAGTTGAATTATTCCTTTTTTATAATCTTCTATAAATTTGTCAATATTACCATAATTTAAAAATATGTAATTAGCAGAAAATTTTGATATACCATATTTGTCTTCAGGTTTTTCTACTATAGGACTAATTATATCTAATTCTATTAGCTTACTTATCTCTTCATCACTTAGTTGTAATTCTCCTTTAGCATATTTCCTTTGAAGCCAATATCTTTGTTCTTTAACATATGCCTCTCTCTCTTTTGCACTACCATTTTCAAAAAGTGATATTATGGTATCATATTTTTCTTTATCAGTTGTTCTTTTTTTTCTCTGTCTTTCTCCTAATACACCTATTTTCTCAAACTCTTCTCTTAATTGAGAATCAATGTCTAATTTTCCTTTAAAATCTCTTGACCTTAAATTCTGCTTCCATGTTCCTATTGGATAATCTTCAAATACTGTTTTTGTTTTTATTTCTTCTCCAGTTTGTTCTACAAATTTTTGCATTATCTCCAATTTTTCCTTTGTAGAAATTATTCTATTTTTCATTTTATCCATTTTACAACCTTTCTATATTAAAATTTTCTATATTTGTCTCAATTTTACATAATATTATTATATTACTTTTTTGGTAATTTGTAAAGTTTATATTGACTTTTAAGTTTTTTAGAGATATATTTTTATCAGTTTTTTACAAAAAGGATGTTGAATTATGAATTTAGAAAATTTAGAAAGCAAAGAGCCTTTAATAAGAAATTTCTTTACTTGGCTTTTTGATGATGATAGAATTATTAATAAAGAAGTAATTTTAGAAAAAGAAATAGATTTGACATTAGCACCATATTATATGGATCCAAATATTTATTTTCCAAAGCAAATTTTTGATTTTTTTAATACTAAAGCAATGAAACGTTTAGGACGTGTAAGCCAATTAGGCTTAGTTATAAATGATTTTCCAAATACTTATCATAATAGATTAGATCATTCTAAAGGCGTTTATTATAGAAAACTTGAAGAAATGCTTTATAATTTTCAAAATCCTGACTGGAAAAAAAATATTGAAAGTCAAAAAATGAAATTATACTTACTTGCTGATTTAATAAAAATGGCTGGCCATGACATTGGTCATCCTCCTCTTTCACATGAACTAGAAATGCACCTTTTTCAATATAAGGGTGCACATGAAGTTATAGGAAAACGAATAATGCTTGAAGATTCAGAAATTCAGTCTTTATTAAATTCTATAAGCAAAGATTTACCAAGTGCATTAAAAAATTTATATAAAGAACATATTTTTAATTTTCAAGAACATGATGAAAGTAGCTATGATGTTGATAGATTTGATTATCTTTCAAGAGATAATTTATATTTAGGTACTCCTGTTTTTATACCTTATTCTCATTATATAACAGTTCCAGTTGATCTAGATTCTTCTGGATATCCAAAATTAAATAGTGATAATAGTGTAGTAGTTTCTACAACTTCAAATTCATATATTGACGTTTATGATTATAGCTCATTAAAGAATATAGAAAATTTTTTAGAACTAAGAGAAAACGGGTATTTGAATATATATTCTTCAAGCAAAACAAATCTTAGAGAAAATTCCATAGGTGCTCTAATAGATGTTTTTCAATCTTCTGACTCTAATTCAGGAAGAGATTTAAGAACTTTAATGAATATGATTAAATCATCAGATTTAAATTCTCTTGATTTAGACTTGTTTTTAAAATGGGATGATATAAAATTTTATTCTGAAATTTTAGACATTGCAGAAAATCATGAAGATTCAAATATTAGATTATTAGCAACAATGACTATTCCAACAATGAAATCTTTTTTAACAATAATATATTCGCACTTAGAGATTAATGCAAAAAATCATACCTATACACCAGAAGAAAAAGAATTTTTAAAAAAAATAAAAAGAATTATTCAAGGGAAAAGTATAATTTCACAAAATTTAAAAAATCCAAATTTTAGCATGGATAATACTTTAATTTTTTCTTCTGCCACACAATTGCCAGAGGGTTATCATAATAGCAGACTGATAAACTCTTTTACTACTCATATAAGTGCATATAATACTAAAGAACCTATTTATATAATGGGTAAAAATAAAAGAATTTATGAACTCTCAAAACATCCAGACAGAAAGTGTGATTGGGATAAAAGAATTACTTATAAACATAGTGATTATGCTTTTGTACCTATATTAAAATATAATGGCATCAGTGATGAACAAATTAATGAAATGCGTAGTCTAAGTGAAACACAAAAAGAATCAGACCCTAGGTTTGATAATGGAAATTTCTCTAATAGTTGTACTGTAAATATGCAACCATTGCAAGTTGGGCATAATATTGAGAATAAATTTTTGGAACTTTAAAACATTTAACAATTTTATAATTAGAAAAGAACAAAAAAGTATAAGTTAAAATTACCAATTGTAGTCTTAACTTATACTTTTTTATTTAAAATTTATAAATAAAAAAAACTGGCAACAACCTATTTTCCCAGCAGGGTAACCCACAAGTATCTTCGGCACATAGG
>CALYBE010000102.1 GCA_944393735.1 uncultured Clostridia bacterium | reverse complement strand
ATAGTTTTTCTATAATAACTGATGATGCTTTTGGTGTAAATTTTACTATTGCTAAAGCTTCATCAACATTTTTTCCTCTAATTAAGTCTGCAACGATTTTTACTTTTCTAGCTGAAATACGTGCATATCTTAATGTTGCTTTAGCTTCTATTACTGCTGTTTCTTCCACTACAATTCCCTCCTTAATTTTTCTTATTTATTTGTTGTAGTTGCTTTTTCTCCTGAATGACCTTTAAATGTCCTTGTAGGAGCAAATTCACCTAATTTATGGCCTATCATTTCTTCTGTTATATAAACTGGTACATGTTTTCTACCGTCATGAACAGCTATTGTGTGTCCAATCATTTGTGGATAAATTGTTGAAGCTCTTGACCATGTCTTGATTACTTCTTTATTTCCACTTTCATTCATAGCTTCTACTCTTTTTAGTAGTTCTGGTGCTACAAATGGCTTTTTCTTACTTGATCTTGACATCTTAGAATGTCCTCCCTTCTTTATTTCTGTAACACTTGATTACTATCAAGCAATCCCATTAACAGCTATTTATGGTTGATTGCTATAAGCAAACTCCATAACAGCTATTTTATTTTCTTCTCTTTACAATAAATTTGTTTGTTCTGTTCTTTTTATTTCTTGTCTTGTATCCTAATGCTGGTTTACCCCAAGGTGTCATTGGTCCTGAATGTCCAACTGGAGCTCTACCTTCACCACCACCATGTGGGTGATCTACTGGGTTCATTACAGAACCTCTAACTGTTGGTCTAACTCCTAAATGTCTTGTTTTTCCGGCTTTACCTAATTTAACATTTTCATGATCTGCATTTCCAACTACTCCGATTGTTGCTCTACATTTTGCTAATATTAATCTCATTTCTCCAGAAGGTAATCTTACATGTGCATATTTTCCTTCTTTTGCCATTAATTGCGCACTTTGTCCTGCAACCCTAACTAATTTTGCACCTTGACCTGGATTTAATTCAATATTGTGAATTAATGTTCCTACAGGTATATTAGCTATTGGTAAACTGTTTCCTGGTTTTATATCTACATTTTCTCCAGATATTACTTTGTCTCCATCTGTTAATCCTTGTGGTGCTATGATGTAATTTAATGTTCCATCTTCATATTTTATTAAAGCAATGTTGCTACTACGATTTGGATCATATTCGATTCCAACAACTGTTGCTTCCATATTGTCTTTTAATCTTTTAAAATCTATTTTTCTGTATTTTTGTCTATTTCCTCCACCTTGATGTCTTACTGTTATTCTACCATATGAGTTTCTTCCTGCATTTTTTCTTTTTTTCTCTAATAAAGATTTTTCAGGAGAAGTTTTTGTTACTTCTTCATAATCAGAAACTGCCATATTTCTTCTTGATGGTGTATAGGCTTTGAAGTGTTTCATTCCCATTATATATTCTCCTTTCTCAGATTTATGAAAAACTTCGTCTTACTTTGTCAAACTTCGTTCAAAATGTCCTCGACGTACCTTTGTACGACTGCGGTTTTTGAACTCGTTTTCCTAGTAATACTCGTTTTTGATAAATCTTCTACTCTACATTTTATATAAAATATTTTTTTATGTTTGAGAGTAGTGTGCGTTTATTTTCCTGTTCCGCTAACAGATATTTTTTATTATCCGAGTTATTTCTCGATATTTTTTGAAAACTTGATTTTGTTTTCAGTTTTCTTAACTTTTCTAATTTTTAAGTTTCTTAACTTTTCAAATTCTAAGCTCCCATAAATTCATCAATTGAGTCTTTATATTTCTTAGAAACTTTAACTTCTTTTCCGCCTTTTCCAAGGTATGTTTTATCAGCTACATTTGTATCTATTGTTACAATAGCTTTTTTCCAATCTGGAGTTTTACCTTCTTGGTATCTAACTCTTTTTGTTTTTCCTTTTACTGTCATTGTATTAACATTTAATACTTTTACTTCAAAAAGTTTTTCTACAGCTCTTGCTATATCAACTTTTGTTGCTTTTTTGTTTACTTCGAAAGTGTATTTTCCTGATTGCATTTCATCATTACTTTTTTCAGTTACTACTGGTCTTATTATGATTTCTTCTGGTAACATTATGCATACACCTCCTCTAATTTCTTAACAGTATCTAGTGGTAAAACTAATTTATTGCAGTTTAATAAATCAAATACATTTATTGTGTTTAATGCAATTGTTTTAACACCTTCTATATTTCTGCTTGAACGTAAAACATTTTCATCATTATTTACTAAGATTATTAATGCTTTTCCTTCAACTTTTAAATCTGTTAAAGCTTTAGCCATAACTTTTGTTTTTGGTTCTTTAACTTCTAATTTGTCAACAACTGTTAATTCATTATCTAATACTTTTGCACTTAGTAATGATTTTATTGCTAGTTGTTTTTCTTTTTTGTTTACTCTGTATGTGTATGAACGTGGTTTTGGTCCTAATGCAATACCACCTTTAATCCATTGTGGAGCACGTATACTACCTTGTCTTGCTCTACCTGTTCCTTTTTGTCTCCATGGTTTTCTTCCACCACCACGAACTTCTGCTCTTGTTTTAGTACTTTGTGTACCTTGTCTTTGGTTAGCTAAGTAATTGACTAATACACTATGAACTATAGTTTCATTTGGTTCAATTCCAAATACTGCTTCACTTAAGTCTACATCGCTAACTTTTTTACCTTGCATGTTATATACATCTACTTTTGGCATTTCGTTTTTCCTCCTTTTCTAAATATCTCTAAGCTTTTTTTACAGCTGATTTTATTTTTAAGATAGCTCCTTTAGCTCCTGGAACACTACCTTTTACTAATATTACGTTTTTATCTAAATCTACTTTTACAACATCTAAGTTTTGTATTGTTACTGTTACATGTCCCATATGTCCTGGAAGTTTCTTTCCTTTAAATACTCTACCTGGTGTTGATGTTGGTCCCATTGAACCTGGTCTTCTGTGATACATTGAACCATGTCCCATTGGTCCTCTAGATTGTCCATGTCTTTTAATTACACCTTGGAATCCTTTTCCTTTTGATGTGCCTTGAACATCTACTTTGTCTCCTTCAGCAAATACATCTGCCTTTAGTTCATCTCCAACTTTTATTCCTTCAACTGAATCTACTCTAAATTCTCTTAGATGTTTTTTTACTGTTACATTTGCTTTTGCAAAATGTCCTTTTTCTGGTTTATTTATTTTGTGTTCTTTTACATCTCCAAATCCTAATTGTACTGCATCATATCCATCTTTTTCTGATGTTTTTATTTGAGCAACTACACATGGACCTGCTTCTAATACTGTTACTGGAATAACTGTTCCATTTTCACCAAATATTTGTGTCATTCCAATTTTTCTTCCTATTAATGCTTTTTTCATTTTTAAATCCTCCTATACGTTTCACCGCATAAGTTATCTCTATGTTTTCTAACTCGTAGAGCTAACTTAACTATTGGCTGGTAAGCGACCAGCTTGGTTTTTGTTTTTTGCTGATTTGTTTTGCTTGACGTTCAGCTTAAATTTATATATTTTTGAAACTAGTTTTTGATTTCAATTTCAACACCTGCTGGTAGTTCTAGTTTCATTAAACTATCCATTGTTTTTTGTGTTGGGTAAAGAATGTCTATAACTCTTTTATGTGTTCTCATTTCAAATTGTTCTCTTGAATCTTTGTGTTTGTGTGGAGAACGTAAAATTGTTAC
>CALYBE010000101.1 GCA_944393735.1 uncultured Clostridia bacterium | reverse complement strand
AAGGCTAATGTATAAGATATATGATTATTTTATATCATAATTTTTACCATTACACAAGAAATTTTAAAAATTTTTTTTACTATATTATTTATAGTACTGATAGTGCTTTTAAAATTCCTAGTTTACCATATTCATATGTTAACCCACCTTGCATATATGCAATATATGGTTCCCTTATTGGTCCATCACAACTAAGTTCTATTGTTGAACCTTCAGTAAATGTTCCTGCTGCCATTATTACTTTGTCATCATATCCTGCCATTTCACTTGGCTCTGGTATTACATTACTATCAATTGGTGAACCCATTTGAATGCCTTGGCAGAATTTTATTAATTTTTCTGCACTTCCTAATTCAATTGTTTGTACTATGTCTGCTCTTGGTTCGTCATATTTTGGTTCTACTTTATATCCTAGTTTTTCTAATATTCTACTTGCAAATATTGCTGTTTTTACTGAACTTGCTACTACACTTGGTGCGAAAAATAACCCTTTTAAAAATGCTGTATTTTGATTTAGTGATGGCCCTATTTCTTTTCCAACACCAGGGGCAGTTAGTCTTTCAGCACATAATTCTATTAGCTCTTTTTTCCCTGCTATGTATGCTCCGCTTGTTGCTATTCCTGCTCCTAAGTTTTTCATTAATGAACCTACTATTACATCTGCTCCAACCTCTGTTGGTTCTTTTTCTTCTACAAATTCTCCATAACAGTTGTCTACCATTATAATAACTTCTTTATTTACTTCTCTTATTGCTTTTATTGCTTTTTCTATTTTATTTATTGTTAGACTTTTTCTTGTAGAATATCCTCTTGATCTTTGAATTTCTACTAATTTAATATTTTGTTTTGCGACTCTTTCTTTTATTGCTTCTAGGTCAAAGTCATTATTTTTTAATTCTATTTGCTCATATTTTACTCCAAATTCTTTTAGAGAACTTTTACTTTTTTCTTTGCTTATTCCTATAATTGTTTGTAATGTGTCATATGGAGCTCCTGAAATGCTTAACATTGTATCTCCTGGGCGTAATAGTCCAAATAGTGTTACTGCTAATGCATGTGTTCCAGAAATTAATTGTGCTCTTACTAGTGCATCTTCTGTCTTAAATATTTTTGAATATATTTCTTCTATTTTGTTTCTTCCTATTTCATCTATTCCATATCCTGTTGATGAGTGTAAATGCATTTCTGATAATCCACATTTTTGAAATGCTAATAATACTTTTAAGCTATTCCATTCTTTTATTTGTTCGACTCTTTCAAATTGTGGCTGTATTTCTTTTTCTACTTCTTTTGATAATTCTAATATTTCTTTTTTTATTCCAAATTCGTTATACATTTTTAATTCATTCCTTTCTATCGACATTTCTATTATATCATGATATTTGAAAATTTTCAGTATTATTTTAAATTTTTAGATTTTATTTTGAACTTTGGGAACTAACTTTGGGGACGTTCCTTAAAATTCAAGGTTCACTCATCCAGTTTTGCTCATTATTTCTTTTTTCATTTTTCCTATAATCTTTTTTTCTAATCTAGAAATATAGCTTTGAGAAATTCCAAGCTCATCAGCTACTTCTTTTTGAGTCTTTTCTTTTCCACTTATAAAACCAAACCTCATCTCCATTATGTTTTTTTCTCTGTCACTTAGCTTTTTTATTGCTTCTTTCAATAGACTCATGTCTACTTCATCTTCTAAATTTCTATATGTAACATCTGGCTCTGTTCCTAATATGTCTGAAAGTAATAATTCATTTCCATCACTATCTTTATTTAATGGCTCATCAATTGAGACTTCTGACTTGATTTTATTATTTCTCCTTAAATACATTAATATTTCATTTTCAATACATCTTGAAGCATATGTTGCAAGTTTTATCTTCTTTTCTGAATTAAATGTGTTTACACTTTTCATGAGTCCTATTGTTCCTATTGATATTAAATCTTCAATTCCTATTCCTGTATTTTCAAATTTTTTTGCAATATAAACAACTAATCTTAAATTACGTTCTACTAATGTTTTTCTAGCTTCATTTGCTTCTTCTGTATCTAATTTTTTTATTGTTTCTTCTTCTTCCTCGCTACTTAATGGAGGTGGCAAAGTCTGACTTCCTGCTACATAAAATATAGGAAATATCTCATCTTCATCAATATTTCTTTCTATGTATTTCGCACATATGTTGCTTATACTCTTTTTTATAAATTCTATAAAATTCATTTTCTTATTTCCTTTCCGCACATTGTCTTAATTTTGTATATTTCAAGTAATTTCAATTGTGTCTGTGCAAATTTAATATTTCATCACCTCGCTTTTGCTTTATTTTATAACTTTGAGCATGCAAATACTGTCTTTTCTTATTGTAGAAAAAAAGAAATAATCGATTTTTTTCGATTACTTCTTTCTAAATATATTTATACTTTTTTTCCTTCATTTATGGATTTAATTAAGTTTTCCCGCTTCTTTGCACTTTTTGTTTTAATTAGACTAATTCCATTCCAACCAAAGCTCTATATTCTCCACTTTTGGTTAATGATTTATCATAAATTCCAATTATAACATTATTTGTTTTTTTCTGTTCGTCTTCATTTTCTATTTGTATTTCATCTGCCTTAATTCCTACTAACATGCCATTTTGCTTACCTAAGGAAGAATATGGAATGCACCTTAATTTTGAAATAAAGTTTAATTGAATTTTTTCAGGAATATTGGCTAAATTTCCGCATAATATATTTTCTAAGTTGTCTAAAATTTCTTTTGGTAATATTTCGTTTAGTAAGCTACTTTCTACTATAATTACTGGAGTATTTGTTATTGGTTCTTTTACTAAGTTTCCTGTGTCTATCATTGCTTTTGTTTCAATTTGCTTTCCATTTAGCTTTATTTTAATTTTGCAATACATGTCTTTTGGGTTTATTTTTGTTTTTATTATTTTTATAGAGATTTTTATAATAATAAATGCAACTATTGCTCCTAACATTATTGCTTTTAATGCATATTGCCCAGCAAACATTCCATTTTTTATTAGTATGTCTTGCGGTTTAAGAAAATATATTAAGTATAATGCTACTCCGCCAAATACAAAAGATGTTAAATAAAATATTAGTGTTTGTTTGCACATTTTTTTTACATTTTGTGGATCAAATGCTACATATATCATAACTATGGATAATATTATCTTTGAAATTATTGATGCAAATATTGTGATTTCAGTTGTATATAAGATTATTGAATAAATTGCTCCTATGGAACTTGAAAGAATTACTCTGATTGTTTTTACTTTTGTTTTTAAGATTATTGACGTTGCATATAAAATTATACTGTTCATTATTAGGTTTTCCAAAAAAATTATATCTATGTAAATTGTCATTTAGTAAAGCCTTCTTTCTTATTTTTTATTATATGAATTAAGTTTTGCATATA
The DNA here is from genome assembly GCA_944393735.1 of uncultured Clostridia bacterium. Lineage (GTDB taxonomy): Bacteria > Bacillota > Clostridia > TANB77 > CAG-508 > CAG-269. The sequence goes on along the minus strand of CALYBE010000101.1, from coordinate 368 downwards.
TTTTTTTTATTATATAGCTTTATTATTGAAAATGTTGTCTTTTCTTAAAAGCTATATTAATTTTATTATTTTAGTATAATTGAAAAAAAGTTATATATTAATATTTTGCAGACAAACCCCGGATTGTTAGGCCTTAGCTATGTTTTTGTCAAAAAATATTAATATATAACTTTTTTTTCAGCAACTTATAAAAAATTTTTAAAATCTATTTATATTTTTTACATTTTATGATAAAATTAGACAAAATAATTCTTTAAGAAAGGATCGTGATTTTATGGAACTATATAAATGTAGCCGTTGTGGTGCTTTTCATACAAATCCAGGTGACGTTTGCTCAAAATGTGCAAATACAGATAATTTAGAATTAT
>CALYBE010000100.1 GCA_944393735.1 uncultured Clostridia bacterium | reverse complement strand
TTCCATATAAGGTAGTTACTAAATTAAAAAGAATGGGAATTTATGAATTTAAAGATTTAATTTCATTAACTGAAGGTGAATTAACAGAATGTAAAGGTATAGGGGAAAAAACCATAAACGAAATTCTAAGAAAATTAGAGTTGTTAGGATTAAGTTTACCTAAAAAAGGACAAGAAATTCCAGAAGTAGAGCAACAAAGATTATCACAAGGAGGAAGATTAAATGGATTAATGAAAGAAAAACGAAGAAAACAAGAAGAATATAGTCAACTTTCTGCAAAAGTTGATGAACAAAATAATAAAATAGATACATTAGAAAATTTAGCAAAAATAAATGGTATTGATACACAAGCTGAAAGCACAAAATAGTAATATTAGAAAGAGATTAAAGGTTGAAAAATAATTACAATTTTGGCTGTGTCAAATTTAATTCTTTTCTAGCCAAGTTTTGTGCCTTTAGGAAGGAATGAAATTAAAAATGAATAATAATGATTTTAAGACACAATTAAAAAAACAAAATGAAGAAACAAATAAATTATTGAAACTTCAACAAAAATTTGAAAATGGAAGTATAAGTGAAGAGCAATTAACTGAAGAACAAATGACTCAACTAGAAAATCTATATAATGCACAAATAGCAGAACTTGACCGAAAAATCATAGACAAAAAAGTTGAATTAAATTCAAAAATAAAAAAAGTTAACAACTACTATCAAAAATTAATAGATTTAAAACTAAAATCAAGCAAGTAGGAGGAATCATGTCAAAAGTAACGTGGAAACCTGGAACATTCTTATATCCATTACCAGCAGTAATGGTATCATGTGGAACTATGGAAAAATCAAATATAATAACAGTTGCATGGACAGGAATTATAAATACAGATCCAGCAATGGTTTATATTTCTGTAAGACCTACAAGATATTCATATAATTTAATAAAAGAAAATGAAGAATTTGTCATAAATTTAACAACAGAAGATTTAGCATATGCAACAGATTGGTGTGGAGTAAAAACAGGAGCAAAAGTAGACAAATTCAAAGAAATGCATTTAACAAAGGAAAAAGCCAAATACGTAAAATGTCCAATGATTAAAGAAAGTCCAGTATCTGTTGAATGTAAAGTAAAAGAAATTAAAGAATTAGGAAGTCATCATATTTTTATTGCAGAAGTGTTGGCAATAAATGCAGATGAAAAATACATAGATGAAAAAGGAGCATTTGATATTTCAAAATGTGACCTAATAGCATATTCGAATGGTAATTATTATTCATTAGGGAAAAAAATAGGGAGATTTGGTTTTTCAGTTCAGAAAAACAGAAAAGAAAATAAAACTCCAAAAAACAATATAATTAATAAAAAAAAATTTGAAAGAAATAAAAAAAGAAAAAAAAGAAGAAAAAATAATTAAAATCCATTGACAGTACTAGAAAAAAGTGGTAAAATAGTTGAGCATATGTAAGTTTACATATGCTCACATCGTTTCAAAAAAAGTAAGGTTAAAAAAGTCGGAGGTGTATTTAAATGGCAGCTAAAGGACCAAGAGAAAATATTATATTAGAATGTACAGAATGCAAAAATAGAAATTACATGACATCTAAAAACAAGAGAAACAATACAGATAGATTAGAATTAGTTAAATATTGTAAATTCTGCAAAAAACGTACAACACATAAAGAAACTAAATAGTTAAGGCTATTTTAAGGAGGAAATAAAATGGCTAAAAAAGAAAATAAAAATGATAGTAAAGCAAAAAAGCATTTTTTCAAAGATTTTAAGGCAGAAATTAAAAAAGTAATTTGGCCAACGCCAAAGCAGTTAGCAAATAATACTGTTGCAGTTGTAAGTATAGTATTAATAACAGCAGCTATAGTTTTTGTATTAGATGTAGTTTTTGATATGGGAAACAAATACGGAATTAGTAATTTACAAAATTTGGTAAATGAAAAATACAATAGTGAAGATGAAACAGAAACTGATTCAGATTCAAATAGTACATCAGAAAATAATACTGATGAAAACTCTAGCTCAGAAGAAAATAATTCTAGTGAAAATTCTGAAACAACAGAAGGTAGTGCAGAAGAATCTAATGTAACAGATGAAAGCTCAAATGAAGGATCTAGTACAACAGAAGAAAATTCCGGAGAAGAAACTGGAACAATAGAACAAATGCCTAGTCAATCTGATAGTATAACAGAAATGGAACCTAGTGAAGTTGCTAACCCAACAGAAGAGAATGTAGAATAATAAAATTGGGAGGTCAAAAAATGTCTCAAAAAGATTATGATATGAAACCAAGATGGTATGTTGTACATACATATTCAGGTTATGAAAATAAAGTAAAAACTGACCTTGAAAAAACAGTAAAAAACAGAGAGTTAGAAGATTACTTCTTTGATATAGTTGTTCCAATGGAGGAGCAAATAGAAATTAAAGATGGAAAAAGAAAAGCAAATCTAAGAAAAGTATTTCCAGCATATGTTTTAATAAAAATGATAGTAACAGAAGAAACATGGTATATTGTTAGAAATACAAGAGGTGTTACAGGATTTGTGGGTTCTGGAACAGATCCTATTCCATTAACAGATGATGAAATTCGTGCAATGGGATTTGATGAATCTGCTATAAATGTTGATTATGAAGTAAATGATACAGTAAGAATACTTCAAGGAGCATTTAAAGATTCTATAGGAACTGTTAAAGAAATAAATAAAGAAAAACACAGAGTAAAAGTTTTAATATCTATGTTTGGAAGAGAAACTCCAGTAGATTTAGAATTTTCTCAAATAGAAAGAGTAGATTAAAGGAGGCGAAAATTAAAAATGGCAGAAAAAGAAGTTTCAAATATAATTAAATTACAAATAGAAGCAGGAAAGGCAACTCCAGCTCCACCAGTTGGACCAGCTTTAGGTGGTAGTGGTGTAAATATCATGCAATTCGTAAAAGAATTCAATGATAGAACAGCAAGTCAAGCAGGATTTATAATCCCAGTTGTAATAACAGTTTATAAAGACAAATCTTTTGAATTTATTACAAAAGTTCCACCAGTAGCTGTTTTAATAAAGAAAGCTGCAAAAATTGAAAAAGGTTCTGGAAAACCAAACAAAGAAAAAGTTGCAAAACTAACAAAAGACCAAGTAAAAGCAATAGCTGAACAAAAAATGCCTGACTTAAATGCAGCATCATTAGAAGCTGCAATGAGCATGGTAGCAGGAACAGCAAGAGCTATGGGTGTAACAGTTGAAGAATAATAATTATTAAATAAAATTAAAGTGGGAGAGTAATTAAAAAAATTACCCGTTAATACCAAAGGAGGATTAAAATGAAAATGTCAAAAAGATACGCAGAAAGCGTTAAGTTAGTAGAACCTAACAAAGAATATGATATCAAAGAAGCATTAGATATAATTGAAAAAATGCCAAAAACAAAATTTGATCAAACAGTAGAACTACATGTAAAATTAGGTGTAGATTCAAAACATGCTGACCAACAAGTAAGAGGTACAGTAGTACTTCCAAACGGTACAGGAAAAACTCAAAAAGTATTAGTATTTGCTAAAGGACCAAAAGCAGAAGAAGCTGAAAAAGCTGGAGCTGACTATGTTGGTGCTGAAGAATTAATACCAAAAATTCAAAACGAAAACTGGTTTGACTATGATGTTGTTGTAGCAACACCTGATATGATGGGTGTTGTAGGAAGATTAGGTAAATTATTAGGACCAAAAGGACTAATGCCAAACCCTAAATCAGGAACAGTTACTATGGATGTAACAAAAGCAATAAAAGAAATCAAATCTGGTAAAGTAGAATATAGATTAGATAAAACAAACATTATTCACTTAGGATTTGGAAAAGTTTCTTTCGGAGCAGAAAAATTAGCAGAAAACTATGATGTAATCATGGGAGCTATAATAAAAGCAAAACCAGCAGCAGCAAAAGGACAATATATTAAGA
>CALYBE010000099.1 GCA_944393735.1 uncultured Clostridia bacterium | reverse complement strand
TGTCTTATCCACCATGTTGCATAAGTACTGAATTTGAATCCTTTTGTATAATCAAATTTTTCTACAGCCTTTATTAATCCCATGTTTCCTTCTTGTATTAAGTCTAAAAATAACATTCCTCTTCCTACATATTTCTTTGCAATACTTACTACTAATCTTAAATTTGCTTCTGCAAGTTCTTGTTTTGCTTCTTCATCACCTTGTAATATTCTTTTTGCTAATTCTAATTCTTTATCATATGATAATAATGGAATTTTTCCAATTTCTCTTAAATACATTCTTACTGGATCGTCAACACTTATACCCTCATAGCTGTTGTCTCCTATTTCGTCTAATTTTAAATCTTCTACTTCTTTTAGATCGTCAACATCTGGTTCTTCTTCAAAGTCGTCTGTTAGGATATTTACTCCCATTTCTTCAAAAGCATCAAATACTTTATCTATTTGATCAGGATTGGTGTTTTCTAATTCTTTAGCAAGTTCTCCATATGTGATTTTTCCATTTTCCTTAGCCTTTTTTACAATATCTTTTACTTTGTCCATTTCTTGGCTTTCAGTATTTTCTGGATTGTTGTTCTCTTCTTGCCCTTCAAAATTATCTGTATTTTTATTTTCTTCTTGTTCTTCAAATTTGCTCTTTTTAATTGTAAGACTTTCTTCAGTTTTTGGTTTAACTTTAACTGTAAGATTTTCTTGAGCTTTTGTTTTTTCCTTAACTGCAAGGTTTTCTTTATCTTTTGCTTTTAATTGTGATTTTGATTTGTCTTCCATGTTTTTATCAACTTGAAGTTGGTTTTCTTCTTTTTTACTTCCCACAAAAATTCACCTCTACTTAATTTGGGCTAATGCTATTATAACATTGCTTAGCTCTTTACCTAATTGATTTTTTGTTTCGCTATTTTGCTCAATTTCTAATTGCTTTAAAATTTTCTGCTTTTTATTTTCTAATCTTTCTCTTTCATATTTTGTTAATATGTCATCAACAGCTTTATCTACATTTTCTATTTCATAGTCTGTTGCCATTACCATTGTTATATGATTTTGAGTTTCTTCATCAAATTCATCTATAAGTTTATTTATATTGGGTTCTTTTTTCTCTAGTTTCATATACAATTGCTCCGCTATTTTTCTGTTTGTTTCATCTTTGAAATCTTCTGGTTTTATTTTTTCCTTTATTTTTTGAAATATATTCATATTTGCATCTAATAGTAAAGCAATAATCGTATTTTCTCGATTTTTTATGTCTTCATTTATTTGAATCTCTTGTTTTTCTACTTTTTTTGCTATTCGTTTTTCTTTGTTTTTGCTTTCTAATATTTTATCTGTTTTGGAATTTGCATAAATTAATTTGTTTATTTCTGTATAAATAGCTTCTTTTTATATATTATATTTTTTTGCAATTTTTTCTATGTAAATTTCTCTTTCAATTGTGTTATCTACTTTTGCAAGTATTTTTGCTATTTCGTTTAAGAACTTAATTTTATCTGAAGCATTTTCTATGTTAATATCTTTTTTTAGATTTTTTACTTTGAATTCAACTAATGATATAGCATTGTCTACTGCTAACTTGAATCTTCCTTCTCCGTATTTTACTATAAACTCGTCTGGATCTTTTGCACCTTCTATTTGTAATACTCTCATGTCACATCCCATTTTTTGTAGAATTTCCATTGACCTTGCTATTGCCGTTTGACCAGCTCCGTCTGCATCAAATCCTAGTATTACTTGTTCAGTACTTTTCCTTAATAACCATCCCTGTTGTTCAGTTAATGCTGTTCCTAATGCTGCAACTACATTTGTTATTCCTCTTTGATGTAGTGATATTACATCCATGTATCCTTCTACTATTATTAGCTTTTTCTTACAGTCATTTTTGGCTACATTTAATCCAAATAGATGTCTTCCTTTACTATATACAACATTTTCTGGAGAGTTTATATACTTTGGTTTTGAATCATCTAAAACTCTTCCTCCAAATGCTATTACTCTTCCTCTAACATCACATATTGGTATAATAAGCCTATTTCTATACATGTCTATATATCCTCTGTCATTTTTTATAACTAGACCTGATTCTAATATTTCTTTTTCTGCGAATCCCTGTGCCTTTAATGCCTTATATAATTCATCAAATCTTCCTGAAAAACCTATTCGGAATGTTTCTAATGTCTCGTTAGTTAGCTTTCTTTTTTTTACATATTCTTGTCCACTTTTAGCAGTAGGCTTGTACAAATTTTGATGATAAAATTCTGCTGTAAATTCATTTATTTTATATACTTTTGCTTTTAGTTCTTCTTTTGCTGCATCTGCTGAATTTTCTAATGTTGGTAATTGTATATTCGCCCTTTCTGCTAATTGTTCTACTGCTTCTTTAAAGCCTATTCCTTCTATTTTCATTAAGAATGTGTAAACATTTCCTCCAACACCACAGCCAAAACAGTGAAATATTTGTCTGTCTGGTGACACAGAAAAAGATGGAGATTTCTCATTATGGAATGGACATAGTCCAAAGTAGTTTCTTCCTTTTCGAGTTAAATGTACGTATTGTCCAACTACATCTACTACATCATTATTTTGCCTTACTTCATCTATAATTTCTTCGCTGTATCGTATCATTTTCCTCCACTCCTACACATTACGAAAATAAAATTTTTATGTGTAACTTATTTTAAACTAAATTACATAAACTTTGATAAAATCTAACTTTCGCATAATTATATTATTCGACGAATTTTACATAATTCCCTCTTTTTTTGTAAAAAAAACAAAAAAAAGAACTTTTACTATTAAATAAAAATGTTAATATATTAATAAGAAATAAATTTTGAATGTGATTGGAGAAAATTTAGAATTTCTTTATTAAATTTATGGAAAATGTTCGCGTCGAGCGTAGCGAGGACTAAGTGAAAGGGTGCCATAAATTTATTTTAGAAATTCTTAATTTTCGTATTGAGCCGAAAAATTTATGAATTATTAATATATTAACATTTTAAAATTAGTAGTAATAATTTCTTTTCTTATTAGTTTTTTTTTTATCTATATTTAATCTATATGTCATATTTTGGTTTTGGGCTATATGTAGTATGTAAATATTTGTGTGCCAAATGGCTTCCTGGTTTTTCTAAAAATTCTGCGTAAAGTTTCTTCATTACAGGGCTTTCATGAGATTTTCTTACTACACTTTTTTCATCAATTGCGTATAAGGCATTTGCTCTTAATTTTCTAACATCTACTGTTGATCTTATTTTAGAGCTTTTTATTGGTTGACCTCCTCCCATTACACATCCTCCTGGACATGCCATAATTTCTATAAAATGATATGGTGATTCTCCTCTTTTTATTTGTTCCATTATCTTTCTTGCATTTGCTAATCCACTTACAACAGCAACTTTTACTTCTTTTCCTGCTACACTTAGAGTAGCTTCTTTTATTTTCTTTTCTCCTCTTACCTCTGTATATTCAATTTTTTCTATACTTCTGTTTTCTAATGTATCTACAGCTGTTCTAATAGCAGCTTCCATTACTCCTCCTGTAGTTCCAAATATTGCTCCTGCTCCGCTAGCTTCTCCCATTGGGTCATCAAAATTACTATCTTCTAGTTCTGTAAAATCAATATTTGCTTGTTTTATCATTCTTGCTAATTCTCTTGTTGTTATAACATAATCAACATCTCTTACTCCATCAACTTCCATTTCTGGTCTAGTACATTCATATTTTTTAGCAATACATGGCATTACTGACACTGTACATATTTTATTTCTGTCTATTCCATATTTATTTGCAAAATAAGACTTTATAATTGCTCCAAACATTTGATGTGGAGATTTGCAACTTGATAGGTGATCTAAAAGTTCTCCATAATTCTTTTCTGCAAAACGTACCCATCCAGGACTACAAGAAGTAATCATAGGGAAAACTCCTCCATTTTGTATTCTTTCTACAAACTCATTTGCTTCTTCCATTATTGTAAGATCTGCTCCTGTATTTGTATCAAAAACTTTGTCAAATCCTATCCTTTTTAATGCTGTTACCATTTTTCCTTTAACATTTGTGCCTATTGGCATTCCAAATTCCTCTCCTAAAGCTACTCTTACTGCTGGTGCTGTTTGAACTACTACATATGTATCTGGATCTTTAACTTTTGCCCAAACAT
>CALYBE010000098.1 GCA_944393735.1 uncultured Clostridia bacterium | reverse complement strand
AGTCTTTATACAAGCATCTTTTGAAAATACAAATGTAAATTCACTCATATCTGCTTCAAATAATTTTGCAACTAATACAGACATAAACTGTGATGCAAATACACCTATAAATAAACCAACTGCTAAAGATAATATTCCAACAAGTATAGTTTCTAATAATATAATAGCTGATATTTGCCTTCTACCCATACCAAGTGTCATGTATATACCAAATTCTCTTTTTCTTCTATTTACTAAAAAGTTATTTGCATATACTATTAAAAAGCCTAGTACAATAGCAATAAAAACTGAAAGCATACCCAACATTTGAACCAATAATTGAATCATATCTCTTGTTGATTGTGATACTTCAAGCATTGCCTGTTGACTATCTAAAGAGTTAAACATATAGAATATCGCTACACCTAATACTAATGTTAAAAAGTATATTGCATAATCCTTAAAACTCTTTTTCATATTTCTAAAAGATAACTTAAATAACATCGTTCAAATCACCTCCAAGAAGTGTTTGCACCTCGATTATTTTTTCAAAGAATTGTTTTCTTGTATCCTCACCTTTTACTAATTCATTGAATATCTTTCCATCTTTAATAAATATAATTCTTTCTGCATAACTTGCTGTGAAAGCATCGTGTGTAACCATTAGAATTGTTGCTCCTAAGTTTTTATTTAAGTGCTCAAATGTTTCTAATAGTTGCCTTGCTGACTTTGAATCTAAGGCTCCAGTTGGCTCATCTGCAAGTACCATTTTAGGGTTTGTTATAATTGCTCTTGCTGATGCTACTCTTTGTTTTTGTCCTCCTGAAATTTGATAAGGATATTTATTTAGTATTTCTGATATTTCAAGTTTTTGTGCTATTTCTTTTACTTTCTTATCTATTTCGTGTGAATTTACTTTTTGAATTGTTAAAGCAAGTGCAATATTTTCATAAGCTGTTAGAGTATCTAACAAGTTAAAGTCTTGAAATATAAATCCCAATTCTTCCCTTCTAAATTTATTTAGCTTATTTCCTTTTAATTTTGTAATGTCTTGATTATTTATAATAATCTTTCCTGCTGTTACTCTGTCTATTGTTGAAATACAATTTAGTAGTGTTGTTTTACCAGAACCTGATGCTCCCATTATTCCTACAAATTCCCCTTCTCCTACATTAAAACTAATACCGTCAATTGCCTTTGTTAAATTTGATTTATTTCCATAGTATTTTTCAATGTTTTTTACCTCTAATACATTACTCATTATAAAATCTCCTTTCTTAAAATTGAAAAATAATTATAATTTTTGCTATGTCAAAATTTAATTATTTTTTAATTTATTTAATTATATTGTAAACGTTTTTACATTGTTTTGCCATTTTTTAATCTTACAATTTTCTTACATTTTCGTAAGATTCAAAAACAAGACCAAGATTTTCTAAGCGACAAAGTTGCATAAGAAAATCTAACTCTTCCATAACTATCTTCTAAGGAAACTCACCTTTTTCTAGGATGGCTTTCCTAAGAATATAAAAAAATAGCTCTATTGCTGAGCTATTAAAAATTTGTATAACTATTTTTTGGAAAAATTATTCTTACTTCTGTTCCTTCATTTTTTTCTGAATTTAGTTCAATTCCTAAACCTAATTTATCACATAATTTTTTACACAAATATAATCCAATACCGGTTGATTTTTGACCTATAATCCTTCCGTTTTCACCAGTAAATCCTCTTTCAAATACTCTCGTAATTTCTCCATTTTTTATTCCTATTCCATTATCTTTTATGTATAAAATTACTTTATCATTCTTTTCTCTTGAAGAAATTTCTATTTTTTTATCATTTTTCTTAGAATATTTGATAGCATTTTGAATAATTTGATTTATAATGAATATAGCCCATTTACTATCTGTATATATTTCTTCTTGTTGTAAATTTGTTAGTTCTATTGATATTTTCTCATTTAATAAAATACTCTTATTTTTTAATATTGCACCATTTACAACATCTTTTAGATTTGTTTTATTGATTATATAATCTTTTTCTACTGCATTACTTCTAGCATAAAATAATGCTTGTTCTGTGTAATTTTCTACTTTATCTAGTTCTTCATCTATACTTTTTGTTATCTCATTTTTATTATTTTCTATAATTAATTTACTAGCTGCAATAGGTATTTTTACTTCGTGTATCCAAAGTTCGATATATTCTTTATAATCTTCTTGAATATTTTTATAGTAGTTCACATTTTCAAGCATAGATTTACCTGTATCTTGTAAAACTTCTTTTAAGATTTTACCTTCAATAAAATTTGGTGTTTTGGTTACTTCTGAAATTAAATATTTTTCTCTTAGGTCTTCTATATTTTTTATTAATTGATTGTAAAATTCTTTTTTTCTTTTATACTCAATTAAAATTGCAAGGGCTACAACAAGAAGAACTATAATAATACAATATAATCTTACTAATAAACTAATATGATAAGCAAGTAATAATATTTCTATACTTGAAATAGCTAATATTGTTCCTATAATTAATATCATTTTTTCTTTTATAAAATCTTTAAAATTCAAATTAATTTTCCCCCTAATTTAGTTTGCAAAGCATTATGTATTTTCAAACTAACAAATAACCTTGCCCTCTCCTAGTTTCAATTTTATCTGTAAGTCCTAATTCTTCTAATTTATTTCTTAGCCTCTTTATATTTACACTTAGTGTATTATCATCAATAAATTCTTCGCTTTCCCATAAGTAATCCATAATTTCGTCTCTTGATACGACTTTTCCTTTGTTCTTTGCTAGATAGTATAAGATAGAATATTCATTTTTTGTAAGTTCTATTTTCTTGTCATCTTTTTCTATAACTCTTTCTGCAATATTTAATTCAAACCCGTCACAATTAATTTTCTGTATCTCTTTTTCTAGCTTCCTATTTCTTTTTAACAAACCATTTATTTTTACAAGTAATATTTGTATATTATATGGTTTTGTTACATATTGGTCTGCTCCAGCGTACAAACTCATTAGCTCATCTATCTCATTATCCCTACTTGTTACCATTATAATTGGTACATCTGATTTTTTTCTTATTTCTTTACAAATAAATTCTCCGTCTGTATATGGTAAATTAATATCTAATAATACTAAATCTGCATTTTCATTTAATATGTCTTGGACTGTGTTATTAAATTTTTCTAAACCTTTTGCTATAAATCCATTTTTATTTAAAAATGTTTCTAATTCTTTTCTTATTTTTTTATCATCTTCTACTATTAATATTTTTTGTGCCATAATAACCTCCAAAAATATTATAACATACTTTTTAAATATTAAAATGACATTCTTGTAAGATAACTCAATAGAGAAGCATTATTTTAGTTATATTTTTATATATTCAGATTTATTGTCTAGGTCTCATTTTTCATTGTTCTAGTTATTGCAGTTAGATAATTTCATTATTTTGATCATGTATTAGTTCTTCGATTTTGATAAATTCCTCTAAATTTTCAACCATCGAATTTAATTTTGAAAAATTAAAATATATGTAAATGTTTTTGTCTTTATCTATTTCTATTTTGTTAATTAATCTATATAAATAGATTTTATCAATTTTTTCTAAGTTCAAAAAATTTTCTATTAATTTATCTAATTCTTTTTCTTCTTTTGCTTTGTTTTTATTATTTACTTTTTCTTCTGTTGTTTGACTTAACTTTTGCTCTAATTCTTTCTTTTGTTCATTTAATTTTGTCCTTTCAAAATCAAATTTTTGTGAAACCCTAACATAATCTTCTTCTTGCAAAACTCCTCTTAATTTATCCATATACATCTTATCTAAATTACTATTTACTTCATTTATAGCTTTATTAATTTGTGATAATTTATTTTTATATCCTTCTCTTATATCAATAGTTTTATTTTGATATTTTTCATAAATTTTCTCAAAAACTTCTTTATCTGAATATATTCTACATATCTTTTTTACAATATCAATAATATGTTTTTCAAATTTTTCATAATTCATGCTAAGTGGATAGCATCCTCTTTCTTTTGCATCACTACAAGTTATATATGGATGTGCTTTTGAATTTCTTTTAGAGTTTTTCTTTAAAACTATTTGTAATTTTCTTTTACAATGATAACAGTAAAGTAGCCCTCGTAATAAATAATCATATTTAAGTTTTGTGTTTGTTCCTCTCTTTTCAAGAATACATTGTACTTT
>CALYBE010000097.1 GCA_944393735.1 uncultured Clostridia bacterium | reverse complement strand
CTGCAGAAACAACTACAAATCAGACCAATAATATTTCTGAAAATACTAATCAACAAAACGAACAGCCAGAACAACAACCTGAAGAAAAGCCCAAAAAACAAATTACAGATTGGAGATTAGTTTTAGCTAATTATGATAATATATTGCCAGAAGATTTTACTGTAGAAGTAGCTAATATAGATTCAACCAGACAATTTGACGCAAGAGCAATAGGGTATCTTAACCAAATGATGAATGATATGAGAAAAGATGGTATAACAAATGTATGGGTTCAATCAGCTTATAGGAGTGTAGAAAGACAAAAAGAATTATATGATAATAGCATACAAAAATATTTAAAACAAGGTAAAACTCAAGAAGAAGCTATAGCACTAACAGATGAATATATAAATAAACCTGGTTCAAGTGACCACAATTTAGGTTTAGCTGTGGACTTCAATAATGTAGATAATAGTTTTGCAAAATTAAAAGGATATCAATGGCTATTAGAAAATGCTGAAAATTATGGATTTATACTTAGATATCCAGAAGATAAAGAAGATATAACAAAAATTGCTTATGAATCATGGCATTGGAGATATGTAGGGGAAGAAAATGCAAAAAAAATGAATGAATTACATATGTGCTTAGAAGAATATGTCGAATATTTAAGTGAACAGGAATAATTTGAATACTCCCCATTTTAAGTTTAAGAAATCTATTAAGATTTTATTAATCTTACAAAAATGTAATGTAATAATTTATTTATATATGTTATAATATAAAATGAAGCAACAGAAAAGAGTGAAAGGTAATTGTAAAATTAAGATTATAAAAATTATTTTTCAACTAGAACTGATACTTTAGAGAGGAAAACTAAAAAATGAAGAAAATATACATAATATTAACACACACAGGTACATTTTTATCAACAATAATCAAATACTATACAAAAGACGAATTTTCACATATATCAATTGCATTAGATGATGAATTAAAAGAAATGTATAGCTTTGGAAGATTACATCCATATAATCCATTTTGGGGTGGATTTGTTCATGAAGAAATAGATAAAGGAACATTTAAAAGATTTAAAAATACAAGAGCAGAAATATACTCTTTATTTGTTACAGATGAACAATATGAAAGAATAAACAAAAACATTGAATATTTTAAGGAGAACAAGCAAAAATACAAATTCAATATTGTAGGACTTTTATGTGTTAGTATTCATAAAAAAGTAAAGTCAAAAAACACATTTTATTGTGCAGAATTTGTAAAACATATTTTAAAATCATCTGGAGTATCAGAAGTAAAAGAATTACCTGAAATAATCAAACCAGAGGATTTCGAACAATTGAAAGGTCTTAGATTCGAATATAATGGACTTTTAAAAAAATACAAGAAGAAGAAATATTTGGAAATCGATGGTGTTCATAATTTAATGCAAAATAAGAAAATAAGTTATGTATAGGAATTAAAAAATTAAAAAATAAAAATAACGAATATCCTCATTGTAAAATTTAAAACAATGAGGATATTTTTTTATACTTTCCTATTATATAAAAAGCTACAATTGCTTGCCCTTTGAGATTTTCTCCTTACAGTTGAAAACTCAAATCGTGTGAGAACAAAATTTAGAAAAATTAATTTTAGTCACTTTATAGTCACTTAGAGAAAGTAATATATAATTAATTTAAATGGCAGAAAGTTTTGAAAAATCAAATCATCTATGTATAAGCATTTTTTATTATTCATTACTTAATAAAGCCAAAAAGAAAGGAAAAGAATATATGGAAATTTTAAGAGTAGAAAACTTAAACAAAATATATGGAAAAGGAGAAAATGAAGTAAAAGCAGTAGATAATGTATCATTCTCTGTAGAAAAGGGAGAATTTGTTGCAATAGTTGGAGCAAGTGGTAGTGGAAAATCAACATTATTACATTTACTAGGAGGAGTTGATAGACCAACAAGTGGAAAAGTATATATTGATGGGCAAGACATTTACTCATTAGATGATGACAACTTAGCAATATTTAGAAGGAGGCAAGTAGGACTAATATATCAATTTTATAATTTAATACCAATATTAAATGTTGAAGAAAATATAACATTACCATGTAACTTAGATGGTAAAGAAGTTGATAAAAACAAGTTAGACGAACTGTTAAAAACACTAAAATTAGAAAATAGAAGAAAACATTTACCAAATGAGTTATCAGGAGGTCAACAACAAAGGGTTTCTATAGGAAGAGCAATAATAAATAGCCCAGCTATTATGTTAGCAGATGAGCCAACAGGAAATTTAGATAGTAAAGCTTCAGAAGAAATAATTTCATTATTAAGACTTTCAAATAAAAAATATAATCAAACAGTAATAATAATAACACATGATGAAAAAATTGCATTAGAAGCAGACAGAATTATTACTATTGATGATGGAAGGATTGTAAAAGATGAAAAGCAAGACTAAGAAAATGCGATTAAATAAATATAAACACATTTTCAATATGGAGGGAAGAAATGAAAAATATATTAAATAATTTTACTGTAAGAAGTTTAAAACTAAATTCCAAAAGAACTATAGCAACATGTATAGGTATAATATTATCAACTGCTTTAATATGTGCTGTAGCAGGAGTATTTTCAAGTTTTCAAGCTACATTAGTTAAGCATACTGTAGAAAATAATGGAGACTATCATGTAATATTTTATGATGTACCAAAAGATGAACAAAAATATATATTAGAAAATAGAAATGTAAAAAGTTCATTTATAACTCAAGGAGTAGGTTATTCAATATTAGAAGGTGGCACAAATGACTATAAGCCATATTTATATTTAATGGAATTTGATGAAACAGCATTAAATAATATGGGTCTAAAATTAGTAGAGGGAAGAATGCCTGAAAATTCAAATGAATTAGTAATTTCAAAACATATTGAAGACCAAAATGAAGGAATAAGCTACAAAGTTGGAGATAAAATAACACTAAATTTAGGAAAAAGAATATCTGAAGGTGAAGAACTAAATCAAAATAACCCATATAACAACCCAGAAGACAAAGATAAAAGCGATTATGTTGAAGAACATCTAGAAATAACAGAAACTAGAGAATTTACAATTGTAGGAATTATACAAAGACCAAACTCTGAAATAGAAAGTTATTCTGCACCTGGTTATACAGTGATTTCAAAATTAACTGAAATAAGTGATGATGCAAATATAGCTGTAAAATTTAAAAATATAAAAGACACATACAAATTAACCAGAGAGATTGCAGAAGATCCAAATAATAAATCACCAGAAAATTCAGATTTATGGGTACCAAAATTCAACTATGACACAAATACAGAATTATTAAGATGGTCTGGTGTTACAAGATCTGATGATACATTAATAATGTTATATTCATTGGCAGGAATAGTAATAGGAATAATAATTGTATCAAGTGTATTTGTAATAAGAAATAGTTTCGCAATTTCCATAACCGAAAAAATGAAACAATATGGAATGCTTTCAAGTATTGGAGCAACAAAAAAGCAAATAAAGAAAAATGTATTATTTGAAGGAATGATATTAGGACTTATATCTATACCAATAGGAATTCTATTTGGAATACTTGCAACTTTTATTTTAATAAAAATATCAACTTTATTAGTAGGAAATGTCGTATTTTCAGAAAAAATAGAATTTGTATTTAGAATTCCGCTTCTAGCAATAGTTTTAAGTGTAATACTTGGATTTGTAACAATATATTTATCAAGTATATTTTCAGCAAGAAAAGCAAGTAAAATATCTCCAATTGATGCAATAAGAAGTAATGATGACATCAAAATAAAATCTAAAAAAATTAAATCTCCAAAAATAATAAGAAAAATATTTGGAATTGGTGGAGATATAGCATATAAAAATCTAAAAAGAAATAAGAAAAAATATAGAACAACTGTAATATCACTTGTTGTAAGTATAACTGTATTTATCTCACTTTCAACATTTATGAATTATACATTTGATTTATCTGGAATCTATTACAAACAAATGGATTATAATATTAATATATCAGCATATTATAAAGATGGATCTATAGTAGGCGGAAGTGAGATATATCAATACTTTCAACAGCTTGCAGAAAACAACACTATAGATGATTACTCAATAAAAAGATATGTTAGATAAAATAAGTAAACAGTATAAAACAACTATTATATTCAGTTGCAACAACACTGAAAATCTTA
>CALYBE010000096.1 GCA_944393735.1 uncultured Clostridia bacterium | reverse complement strand
CAAGCATTTTCACCATGTGGAAGCAATTTCGCGATATTGACATATTTACCAAAATATGCTATAATACAAAACAGATTGCCAAGAGGGCAAAAAAAGAGATTTTATTTTAATGTATTAAAGAGACAAAAAAAGCAAATAATAAAAAGAGCGGAAACAAAATATATACATAAGAAAACATGAAAGAGCGGTTGTTCATGTTAAAGAAGAAAGGGTATGTAATTATCAAAAGATAATAACATAGCCATTTATGAGCTTTATTTGAAAATATATTTGTACGTAAAATGAAATTTAAGTTAGCTGTGAAAAGAAAGATAAAAAGTAAAAAATTTTGCATATTTTTTATTATAAAAATTCGCAGACAGCTTATACAATTACCCGATATAATTGTATTCGAAAAAATAAAAAAGAAAGGAAAACAAGAAAGGAGAAAAATAAAAATTATGACAGATGAAAACAGCATATTAACAGACACTAGTAAAACACTAGCAGAAAAAGTAAGAAAAAACACAAGAAAAAATTATAAAAAGCAAAACGAACAACAAGAAACAAGAAAAAATCACAAAAATGAAGAAAACTTCGAGGAAAGAGATACTAAAAAAATCGAGGTTGAAAAAGCAGAATCAAGAAAGAACTACAATAAAAGAAATAAAAAAACAGTAGCAGTTCAAGAAGTAAAACATGAAGACCTAAAACCATTAAGCATAGAAGAAAGCAGACTACAACAAGAAAACAGAACACAAAATGAGAAACAAGAAAAAAATACAAGACAAAGAAGCAAAAAAACAAAAAACAACAACATAGCACATGAAATATTTAAAAAACCATCATTAAAAATAATCCCATTAGGAGGACTACACGAAGTAGGAAAAAACATCACAGTATTTGAATATGACGATGAAATGATAGTAGTAGACTGTGGAATATCATTCCCAGAAGATGATATGTTAGGAATAGACTTAGTAATACCAGACATAACATATGTAATAAAAAATCAAGAAAAACTAAAAGGAATGGTAATAACACATGGACATGAAGACTAGTAAATAACAAGTTAGAAGAACATAAATTAGTAAAAAGTACAGAAATGCATATAGTAAATCAAGGAGATACAATAAAACTAGGAAAATACTTCAAAGTAGAATTTATACGTAGTTCACATAGTATACCAGACTCTGTAATGTTAGCAATAACAACACCAGTTGGAACAATATTACACACAGGAGACTTCAAAGTAGACTACACACCAATAGATGGACAACTAATGAATTTAGGAAGAATTGCTGAATTGGGAAACAAAGGAATTTTAGCATTAATGTCAGACAGCACAAACTCTGAAAGAAAAGGATTCACAATGTCTGAAAGTTCAGTTGGTCAATTATTTGATACACTATTTTTAAACTGTACAAAAAGAATAGTGGTAGCAACATTTGCTTCAAACGTACACAGAATTCAACAAATAGTAAATTCAGCTGTAAAATATGGCAGAAAAATAGCAGTATGTGGAAGAAGTATGATAAACATCATATCAACATCAATAGAACTTGGATACATCAAATGCCCAGACAATCTATTTATTGACATAGACATGATAGGAAATTATACAGATGACCAATTAGTAATAATTACAACAGGAAGTCAAGGTGAACCAATGTCAGCATTAACAAGAATGGCAGCAGGAGACCACAGAAAAATAAAAATAACACCAAATGACTTAATAATAATTTCTGCAACACCAATTCCAGGAAACGAAAAATATGTATCAAAAGTAATTGATGACCTAATGCAATTAGGAGCAGAAGTTGTATATAGTGCTTTAGCAAATGTACACGTATCAGGACATGCATGCCAAGAAGAACAAAAACTAATAATGGCATTAACAAAACCAAAATATTTTATACCAGTTCATGGTGAATACAGACAATTAAGAGCACATGCAGAAACAGCAGAATTAATGGGAATAAGTAAAGATAATATATTCATGTTAACAAATGGAAAAGTGCTTGAAATAAATGAAGAAGAATGCAAATTCAATGGAGTAGTACCAAGCGGAAAAGTCTTAGTTGACGGTTTAGGAGTTGGAGATGTAGGAAACATTGTATTAAGAGACAGACAACACTTAGCTCAAGACGGATTAATAGTAATAGTGTTAACAATGGATTCTCAAACAGGAGAAGTAGTGGCTGGACCAGATGTAATTTCAAGAGGATTTGTTTATGTAAGAGAATCTGAAAATCTAATGGATGATGTAAAAAGTGTTGTAAGACATGAAATATCTCTATGTGAACAAAGAGGAGTTCGTGACTGGGCAACAATAAAATCAACAGTAAAAGAAAATTTACGTGACTATTTATTTATAAAAACAAAAAGAAACCCTATGATTATACCTATTATTATGGAGGTTTAGAAATTATAAAAAACGGGGTTTTAAACTAATCAGAAAAAAAGTTTAAAGCTTCGTTTTTTAACTTATAGGAAAATAAGATTTCCTATACCATAATAGGGCTTTGCCCTTAACTATTTAAAAGATGAAAAAGGAGAAAAAATATGGATTACAAAGATTTGGCAAATTTAATCTTTCCAGATGCGAAAGAAATATCATATTATGAAGAAAAATACCCAGAAAGAAACTTACCAGAAGGAGCAATAGTAACAAGATTTGCACCAAGTCCAACAGGATTTGTACATATAGGAGGATTGTATCAAGCATTAGTTGCAAGAACAGTTGCCAAAAAAACAGGAGGAGTCTTTTTCTTAAGAGTTGAAGACACAGATCAAAAAAGAGAAGTAGAAAATGGAATTACAGGAATAGTAAACTCACTTAAAGATTTTGACATGGCACCAGATGAAGGAATGATTTCAGAAACAGAAGAAATCGGAAACTATGGACCATATAAACAAAGTTTAAGAAAAGATATTTATCAAGCATATGCAAAATATTTATTAGAACAAGGAAAAGCATACCCATGCTTCTGCACACCAGAAGAATTAGAAGAAACACGTAAAAAACAAGAAATAGCAAAATTAAGAACAGGATATTATGGAGTATGGGCAAAATGTAGAAATCTTTCAGTAGAAGAAATGGCAGAAAAAATTAAAAATGGTGAAAACTATGTAATAAGATTTAAATCACCAGGAAGAGAAGACAGAAAAATAAAACATAAAGACATAATAAAAGGAAATGTAGATTTCCCAGAAAATGACCTAGATATAATAATAATAAAAGCAGATGGATTACCTACATACCACTTTGCACATGCTGTAGATGACCACTTAATGAGAACAACACATGTAATAAGAAGTGATGAATGGCTATCATCAGTACCATTACATTTACAATTATTCCAAGAATTAGGATTCAAAGCACCAAAATATGCACATATTTCACCAATCATGAAAAACGACAATGGTGGAAAACGTAAATTAAGTAAAAGAAAAGACCCAGAAGCAGCAGTTGATTATTACAAAAAAGAAGGAATTCCAGCAGAAGCAGTAAAAGAGTATTTATTAAATATTGCAAACTCTTCATTTGAAAATTGGAGAAAAGCAAATCCAGATAAAGAAATAGAAGAATTTGACTTCCAATTAAACAAAATGAGTGTAAGTGGAGCTTTATTTGATATGATAAAATTACTAGATATAGGAAAAACAGTAATTTCAAAAATGACAGCAGAAGAAGTATATGAAAAATCTTTAGATTGGGCAAAACAATATGATGAAGAACTTGCAGAAATGTTAAAAGCCAAAGAATATGCACTAAAAGTATTTGGAATAGAAAGAGGAAACAAAAAACCTAGAAAAGATATTTCAAAATGGGCAGATGTAAAACAAAATATTGAATACATGTATGATGATAAATTCTATGGAAAAACACAAGATTATCCATATCAAGTAATATCAGAAAAAGAAAATATATCAAAAATCTTAAAGCTATATATTGAAAAATATTATGATGAAAAAGATGATAAGCAAACATGGTTTGACAAAATTAAAGCATTATCTGTAGAAATGGGATATGCTGTGGAAGTAAAGGAATTCAAAGCAAACCCAGGAAAATATAAAGCACATGTTGGAGATGTAAGCACAGTTTTAAGAGTAGCCTTAACATCAAGAACAAATACACCAGACATGTATGAGATAATGAAAGTTTTAGGAAAAGACAGAGTAGTAAAAAGATTAGAAAAACAAATAGAAGCAAATTCATAGGTAGTTTTTTAAATAGTTAAAGAAAAT
>CALYBE010000095.1 GCA_944393735.1 uncultured Clostridia bacterium | reverse complement strand
TTTTTTATAGCCCCATTTATTGTTAATTTGTTTGAATCAAATCCTATACTTGCAATTTTTTGTTCATATGTTGTTACTATTTCATTTATTTCATCTTCTATATATATGTATTTGTCAAAATAATTTTCTACATCATCCATTGACATATATATAATTCCATTTTCTATTTTTAATTCATGTTTTAATCTTTCTGTTACATTATTATTGTTAAGCACAAGGTTTACTTCATTTGTAGTTTGACCTATTATATAATTTTCAGCCTTTAATAATATAAATATTACTATTGCTAATAATATTAGTACTATTAGTATTCTTTTAAATATGCTGTCTTTGCCATCTTTTTTGTCTTTTTTTACAATGTTAATATTGGAATCTTGGTTCATTTTTTGTTTCATTTGTTGTTCTCCTTATTAAAACCATATAAATATATTAATTTGTAATCTCACACAGAGATATTTTTATTATAAATTCTTTTTTATTATATTATAAGAGTAATAAAATAGCAAGATTTTTCTTGCTATTTTAAAATATTTTTATGGAATAAGTAATAAGATTATAGTTTTCTAAATACTCCTGCAACTTTTCCTAAAATCTTGCAATCTGGTACTATTATTGGATCCATTGTATGATTCTCTGGTTGCAAACGAATATAGTTTTTCTCTTTATAGAAAGTTTTTACTGTTGCTTCATCTCCTATTAAAGCTACTACTATTTCTCCATTTTGTGCATTATCTTGTTTTTTTACTAATATGTAGTCTCCATCTAATATTCCAGCTTCTATCATACTTTCTCCACTTACTGTTAGCATAAAACTCTCACTATTTCCAACAAAGTCTACTGGAATTGGAAATGTATCTGTTATATTTTCTACTGCTAATATTGGTTGTCCAGCTGTAATTTTTCCTATTACTGGTACATCTACTAGTTCTCTTTGTGTATAGAAATTTTTAGTTGATTTAACATATGGCTCTCCATTACTCCCTTTGATTATTTTTAAAGTTCTTCCTTTTTTGTCTTCTTTTTTGATATATCCATCTTTTTCTAGTTTTTCTAAATATGCATGTACTGTTGCTGTAGAACTTAGTCCAATTGCTTTTCCGATTTCTCTAACTGATGGTGGATATCCATTTTCAATTACTTGATTTTCAATAAATTTCAGTATCGCTTTTTCTTTTCTTGTAGTTTCTGCTCTTGTTCCCATTTTTTATCACTTCTCCTTTTTGGTCTGGTTATTTTTACCCAGAAAATCTCATTTCCGTTTTATACATAATTATAATATCACAAGCAAAAAAGAATGTCAAACATTTTTTTGGCATTCTTTTTAACATTATTTAAAATTATTATTTTTTTATTGATAATATCTTATATTTTATTATTCCTGCTGGTGCTTTAACTTCTACTGTTGAGCCTTTTTTTGCTCCAATTAAAGCTTTTCCAATAGGTGATTCATTTGATATTTTGTTTTCTGCTAAATTTACTTCTGTAGAACCTACTATAGTATATTCAACTTCTTCATCAAATTCTTCATCATATAACTTTACTGAATTTCCTATTTGAACTGTTTTGGTGTCTATATCTTTTTCGTCTATAATTTTTGCATGTCTTACTTTATTTTCTAATTCAGCTATTTTTGCTTCGTTTTCTGCTTGAGCATTTTTAGCTTCGTCATATTCAGAATTTTCTGATAAGTCTCCAAAGCCTAATGCAACTTTTATTCTTTCTGCTATTTCTTTTCTTTTCTCTGTTCTTAAATATTCTAATTCTTTTTCTATTTTGTCAAATCCCTCTTGTGTTAATATTACTTCCTTTTCGTCCATTTCTGTATACCTCCTTATTTTGCTATATCTTTCGATATCACTAGTATGTAGCTGTATTTAAATCTATTTTATGGTAACACAAAGAGCGACCTTAAGTCAGTCGCCTCCTTGCTACAGCATAAGTATATTACTCCTTTTTTTTTAATTTGTCAAGTATATTTCAAAATTTCATATAGATTTCAATTTCATATAGATTAAAAAGTTATATATTAATATTTTGCAGACAAGACCCGGATTGTTACACCCTAGCTATGTTTTGTCAAAAAATATTAATATATAACTTTTTCTATATTAAAAGTTATATATCAATATTATGCAGGCAAGACCCGGATTGTTACACCCTAGCTATGTTTTGTCAAAAAATATTAATATATAACTTTTTCTATATTAAAAGTTATATATCAATATTATGCAGGCAAGACCCGGATTGTTACACCCTAGCTATGTTTTGTCAAAAAATATTAATATATAACTTTTGCATTAATTATCAAAAACAATTATATTCACATTAATCTTTAAATAATTCTTTTCCATTTTTCAAATAATCCACACCTGAAAATATAGTTGCAATAACAGATACAACTAAAAGTACTGTTGTTGCTATATTTAAAATGTACTGAGGTGTAGTCATAAATATTGCTGCAGAATTTACTTGCATTTCTTGAACAGTTGATACTCTATATATAAATTGTCCAAAACTAAATTTATCTAAAAATGAGCATATTATTGCAATCATTTGAGTTACAGTTTTAAGTTTTCCCCAAATTGAAGCAGCAATAACTTTTCCACCTTTTTCTACTGCAATCAATCTATATCCTGAAACTATAAATTCTCTAGCAAGTACTATAATTGGTATCCAAGATGGAATTTTAGAATATTCAACTAAAATTATAAGTGCAGATAAAACTAAAATTTTATCTGCAAGTGGATCTAAAAATTTACCAAATGTTGTTACTTGATTTCTACTTCTTGCAATATATCCATCTAATTTATCTGTAATTGATGCTATTATAAATATTATATTCATTATCCAAAATGCCGTACTTATTCCTAGAAATTCTCCTGGGATTCCTACTAAGCCATCTATTATAGGTACTAACATCATTATTGGTACTAAAATTATTCTAAATATAGTTAGTTTATTTGCCAAGTTCATTATTTTTTTCTTTCCTTTCTCAAGGCTAATTTTAAATTAAAAAAATTAAATTTTTTAACTTTTCCCTCTTATCTTAAAACATCAATTGCTTTCTGAAGTTGTTCGTCCTCTTCTGTAGAAGTATCTTCTTCAACTTCTACATCTGGCTCAATTCCAACTCCATTTATTTTTAATTTATTTGGAGTATAATATTCTTCAATTGTAACTTTTAACCCACTTCCGTTTCTCAATGACATCAAGCTCTGAATTACACCCTTACCATAAGTAGTTGTACCAACTATTGTTGCTTCTCCTAGGTCTTTTAATGCACCAGCAACTATTTCTGATGCACTTGCTGAATAGCCATTTACTAATACAACAACTGGCATATCAACTAAAACTTCATCTTCTTCTGCCTTATCTATTTTTTCTTTTCCGTTTTTATCTACTGTTATTAATAAATTTTCTCCCTTTGGAACTATGTAATCTAATATATCAAGAGCTTCATCAACTAATCCACCACCATTGTCACGTAAATCTATTATTAGAGAAGTTATTCCTTGTTCTTTTAATCTTGAAAATTTTTCTTTGAAGTCATCTGCTGTATCTTCATCAAAACTTGATACCTCTAAATATCCAATATTATTTTCAAGCTTTTCTGCAATTACAGGATTTGTATTAATTTTTCTTCTTTCAATTTCAAAATTTAATGTTTCTTCTCCTCTAAGTACTTCTAAATTTACCTTTGTTCCTTCTTCACCTTTTATGTTGTTTGAAGCAGCAGTCATATCATCACCTGTATATTCTACTCCATCAACTTTTGTTATAAAATCTCCGGGTAATATTCCAACTTCTTCTGCAGGACTTTCTTTTATAGGTGCTAATACTTGAATTAGATTTTTTTCTGTATTTTTTACCATATATATTCCTATTCCAACAAAATTTCCAGTTATAGTTTCAGTATATTCTTTCATTTCATCTGCTGGAATATATTCTGTGTATGGATCTCCTAATGAAGCTACAAAACCAGTAATTGCATCATCTGTTGCTTCATCTTCATCATAATCATATAAATAATACTTGTCTATTATATTTTTTATGTTTTTTAATTGTGATGTCATGCTATCATCAGTCATATTTGTTAGAAGAGATGAAATTGGTGTCTCTCCTCCATTATATAAATTAAATTTGCTACTTAAATATCCTGCTGTTATTATACAAGTTATAAATGCTGTTAAAACAACTAACATTATTGTTTTATAAATTCTTTGTCTTTTTATATATTTATTATCTTCTTCCATATTGTTTTGGGCAAAATTGCCCATTTCCTCCTAATTTCATTATTTTTGATATTTTTATTTATGGTAAATATGGTGCTGGATTAACTCTTGTAGAAC
>CALYBE010000094.1 GCA_944393735.1 uncultured Clostridia bacterium | reverse complement strand
ATTTCAAATAACTTAAGATTATGCTGTACTGAATTGTAATTGTATTGTAACCAAATAATAAGAAAAATAGCAAGAATTCTTGCTATTTTCTTTATTTTGTAGTAAAATGTAGAACATAATAGCTTAACTTGAATTTGCAAAATAAAAAATAGTTCGCAAACAGGTTATAATCATCAAATAGGGGGAATTAATATGTACAGAAACCACAATTTAGGAGAATTAAGAATTTCAAATGTAGGAGAAGAAGTTGAATTATCAGGTTGGATACAAAAAATCCGTAATTTAGGAGGAATGATATTCATTGACTTAAGAGACCAATTTGGAATAACACAAATTGTAGTAAATGATACAAAATTACAAGAACAAACAAAAGACTTCACGACAGAAAGTTGTATACACATATGTGGTAAAGTTGTGGAAAGAAGTAGCAAAAATCCTAAAATGCCAACAGGAGAAATAGAGGTAGTAGCAAGCAAATTAGAAATATTAGGTAAATGCAAAAATGTATTACCATTTGAAATAAATACAGATCAAGAAGTAAGAGAAGATTTAAGATTAGAATATAGATTTTTAGATTTGAGAAATGAAAAATTACATAATACAATACTATTACGTTCAAAAATCTTAAAAACAATTAGAGATAAAATGGACGAATTAGGTTTTGCGGAAATTCAAACACCAATATTAGCAAACTCATCTCCAGAAGGAGCAAGAGACTATTTAGTGCCTAGTAGAATACATCCAGGAGAATTTTATGCATTACCACAAGCACCACAGCAATTCAAACAATTATTAATGGTTGGTGGATTTGATAAGTACTATCAAATAGCACCTTGCTTCAGAGATGAAGACCCACGTGCAGATAGAGTACCAGGAGAATTTTATCAATTAGACTTTGAAATGAGTTTTGCAACACAAGATGATGTATTAAAAGTAGCTGAAGAAGTAGTAACATACACATTTAAAAAATTCACAAATTGGAAAGTTGATGAAGGACCATTTTTAAGAATTCCATATAGAGAAGCAATGGAAAAATACGGAATAGATAAACCAGACTTACGTAATCCATTAATAATTCAAGATGTAACAAAAGTATTTTCAAACATAGAATTTAATGCATTCAAAGATAAAACCGTAAAAGCAATTATTGTACCAAATGGAGCAGAACAAGGAAGAAAATTCTTTGACAAAATGACAGAATTTGCCACATCAGATGAAGTTGGAGCAAAAGGATTAGCATGGACAAAATTTGAAAAAGATGGAAGTGTTCAAGGTGGAATTGCAAAATTCATTACTGAAGAAGCAAAAGAAAAACTAGAAAAAGAATATGGAGCAAAAGCAGGAGACAGTATATTCTTTATTGCAGATGAATTTCACAATGCACAAAAAATTGCAGGACTAGTAAGAATAGAGCTTGGAAAACGTTTAGACTTATTAGAAAAAAATGTATATAGATTCTGCTTTATAGTAGACTTCCCAATGTATGAATTATCAGATGAAGGAAAAATTGACTTTAACCATAATCCATTCTCAATGCCACAAGGAGGATTAAAAGCATTAGAAGAGAAAGATCCACTAGATGTCTTAGCATATCAATTTGACATGGTATGCAATGGATATGAAACAATGTCAGGTGCAGTAAGAAATCACGACCCTGAAATAATGGTAAAAGCATTTGAAATAGCAGGATATACAGAGGATGATGTAAAAAATAGATTTGGAGCATTATACAAAGCATTTCAATATGGAACACCACCACATGCAGGTGCAGCTCCAGGACTAGATAGGTTAATCATGCTTTTAGCACAATCTAATAATATCAGAGAAGTAATAGCATTCCCTAAAAACAAAAAAGCAAGAGATGTATTAATGGGAGCACCATCAACTGTAACTAAAGAACAATTAGATGAGGTACATATTCAAATAAAAGAATAATTTAGCTTCATATTTGCTTTTCTTAAAAGTAGTAGCATGTATAAAATGGACCTCATTCAAATAAAGAAAGGACAATATAAATGAAAAAATATAAATTAGAAATAATTGTATTTTTGAGTGGAGCAATAGGAATGGGACTTGAACTAATAGCAGCGAGAGTCCTTTCTCCATATGTAGGAAGCTCAAATGTAGTTTGGACAAGTATAATAGGAATAATATTAGCAAGCATGAGTTTAGGGTATTGGATTGGAGGAAAAAAAGCAGATAAAAATGCAAACATAGACATATTATCAAAAATAATATTAACATCAGCATTATTTACAAGTGCCATACCATTATTAGAAACAGCCATAGTAAAACAACTTGCAGGAGTGGTTGGAAATCTTATAATAGCTGCAATATTATGTGCTATAATAGTATTTTCAATACCAAGTTTCTTGTTAGCAATGGTATCTCCATTTGCAGTAAAAATAAAAAGCAAAGAAGATGATGAAATAGGAACATTATCAGGTAGAATATCTTCATTATCAACAATAGGAAGTATAGTAGGAACATTTTTAATGGGATTTGTACTAATACCAAATATTGGTGTATCTAACATTAACATTGGAGTAACATTAACACTAGTAATAATGTCAATTATAGCGAGAGAAAAAAAAGATAAAAAATACATTTGCTCAACTATAATATTAGTTTGCATAATGATTGTATTAATGCTTTTAGGAAAATGGATTTTCAAATTAAGTAACCCAAATATATTGTTAGACACAGATTCACAATATAGTAGAATTTGGGTAAAAGAAATACAAACAGAACAAGGCACATATAAAACATTACAAGTAGATACAGGGTTAGAATCCTATATAAATACAGAAACAGGAGAAATGGGCGCAAAATATTTAAGATTTTATGATTTATTCGAATATTTTAATAAAGACGCAAAATCAACATTATTAATAGGAGGAGCAGCATATACATATCCCATACACTATCTACAAAAATATACAGATAAAACAATTGATGTAATAGAAATAGATGACAAAATGACTCAAATTGCAGTAGAACAATTTGGATTAAATATTAATGATAAAAGATTAAAAGTATATAACCAAGATGGAAGAAGCTATTTAAATTACAGTCAAAATAAATATGATACGATTTTAATAGATGCATTTAAAGGATTAAATGCACCATTTGAATTAACAACATATGAAGCATTAACAAATGCAAAAAATATGTTAAATGAAAATGGAATAGTATTAACAAATATAATTGCATCTATTGAAGGAGAAGATTCAGACTTTATTGAATATGAATATGCAACATATAAAGCAGTATTTGATGATGTAAAAATATTTTTTGTATCAAACAAAGATAGAACAGATAAACAAAATTTAATTCTTGTAGGAATTAAGGGAAATCCCGAGATAGATGAAACAAAAGCTTCAGAATATTGGCAATATCTTGACATGGAAGTCACAGATTTTAAAACAGATAAACCAATAGTAACAGACGACTTCGCACCAATTGGAGACTAATGAATTTTGGTCTCTCAACTAATTTGACATATAGAATAAATATGCGAATGCTAGAAATTTTAATATTTACTAATACATAAAAATCTTACTTCCTCTTTTTCATGTTAAATAATAAAAAACCTTGTGAAACTGCTAAAAATGTGATATAAATATATATGAAATATAATTTTGAAAAATTTACACAAGAACTTTTAAGGGGGCAACTTAGATGTTACATTATTCGTTTAAAAAAGGTAAAAAAGTATTTGTGATATTGAAAAGCGGTGAAAAAATTATAGATAAATATTGTTATAGCACTAGAGAGCGGCTAGTACTAGAAAACAACTCCATCGAATGGAAAAAGATACGGAGTACCACTATATTCAAAGGCAAATGATATTGTGTAAGAGAAGAGAGGAGAATTGAATTTCTTTTCTCTTTTTTATATTCTTACGCCTCTCTGGTTATCGCATAACCAGGGAGGCGGGTTAATTTGTAAAAAAATAAAAAAGTAGTTGAAAATCAGTAAAAAATATGATATACTAACTACGCTAGTAAAAATAAATAAAAATCCATTGAAAAAGCAAAGTAAATATATCAAAAATAACAGAGAAAATAGCAATGCTGAGAGCTATTTACAAAATATATTGAAATTTCACTTTTGAGGACTTCTTTTTAAAGCAAAAATTGTAATAAGAAAAATACCTTATTATTTAAGAAAATTATTTTAAAATAATAAAAAATACAAAATCACAAAAATTTAATGCAAGTAGAAAGAAGCGGTAGAACCGTTAAAACTAAAATAAGGTTAATAAAGCAAGCAACTAAGAAAAGTGCAAGCTATTAATAAATTTAGGTGGTACCACGAATCCATTTCGTCCTATGTAATTAGGCGAAGTGGATTTTTTTATACAATAGGAAAGATATACTTTCCTATTATATAA
>CALYBE010000093.1 GCA_944393735.1 uncultured Clostridia bacterium | reverse complement strand
AGTATTGAAAATACTGAGATTTTTTTAAAAAACTTTCACTCCTCATAACCCGAAGGTCGTAAGTTCGAGTCTTACCCCCGCAATTACTGAAATGCCTCTGTTAAAGCACATTACAGAGGATTTTTTATTACTTGAAAAAATCCATTTAAGACCATTAAAAACCGTTAAAAAACATTAAAATTTATTTCATAAAGAGTAAAAAAGAGTATAAAATAATGTAATTTAATATTGAAAACCAATGATTCCAGCAATTGTTGAAGTGATTTTTTTATTTTAGAAGGTAGAAAATTGGTAACTAAAAAAGTAAAAAAGATAATAAGAAAAAAATTATATGAATATCCAATATATGATAGATTAATAAATGAACTGGAACTTGAAAAAGATAAGACAGAAGGAAGAGATATTAATTCTTCAATAAGAAGTAAGAACAAAAATAATAGAGGGATAGAATTGCAGGTTATAAAAACATAAGTATAGATAATAAAATAAAGAAATATAAGCAATGTAAAAAACTAATCAATAATGTCATTCAAGAGATTAGAAAATGGGATAAAACAAAGCTAAAGGTTATTGAGTATAAATTCTTTGGTAATATTCCTGAAGATATTATTGCAGATGAATTATATGCTTCAAAGACAACTGTTAGAACATATATAAATGATATTTATTTTGAAATTAGATTATTGGCAAGCTTTAATAATTTAATTTCTAACAGTATAATTACTAGTTAAATTTTAAAAGATATGTTATACTATGAAAAGATAAAGGATTCGATTAATGAAACTTTGTAAAGATAAAATAGGGAAGTGTTAAAAATGATGACTAATCCATCTTCATATATAGAAGAAAAGAAAGATTGGAATTTAGATAAATTATACAAAGAAAAAGACTATTTAGAACAATATATAAATAACTATCAACAAGGGAAAATAATAAAAAAAGATTATTTTATAAATCCTTCTCCTAAGGTAAAAGCTAGCGTATATAAGGAATATTTAATAGAATTGAATAGATTAATAGCAGATAAAGAAAGAGAAAATAAAACTAAAAAAACATATATTGAATTGAATGAATATAATGAAATAGAAGAATTTTTGCAAAAAAATGATTTCTTTGAAGGAGCAGAAATATATAAAATTTTTAATAAAAAAGGTAATGCAGAAGTTTTTATCAAAGATGGAGAGCGAGAAATAGAATTCTACCTTTATGAAGTAGATGATTTTACTATAATTTATTTTACTGATGAAATTTATATAGATAGCATTTGTGTAAATAATATAGACGGAAAAATTAGTTTGGAAATTGATGATAATGGAATATATATTTCAGCAAAAAGTATTAAATTAAAAACACTGGATATTGATAATACCATATATACATATGTTTCTGTAAAATTTAAAGAAAATCAAAATAAAACATTTTATTATATTTCAAACATAGAAAATCTGAAGATAGGTGATTATGTATATGTTCCAGTAAGAGAAACCTCATGTCCTGCTATTGTAGAAAATATAGAAAAATTTTCATATAGAAATGTTCCATTTCCATTAAATATGACTAAAACTATTATCAGAAAAAGTTCAAAAAATGAGTTTGAAAATTATAATAGCAAAAATGTTAATGTGTTTAAAGAAGAATATGATAACTTTGATGATGATTTTGAATTTGAAAATTATAATACTATAAAAGATAGAGCAAGAAAACTACCTTATATTAAAAGTCAAAAAGTGGAATGGGAAGAAATAAAAGAAAATGATGATAAATCTTTTTCAATGCCATTCCCTAATTATGATAAAGAAGCAATTGATTGGATTGAAGCATTTCATAGCTTAAAATTATTAGATCATAATTATGTTGAAAATTTTAATTATTTAAAAGACAAAAATATTGAAGAATTAGATTTTTATGAGATTTTATCATATTTAACTTATATTATCAGAGGAGAAAAATTTTGCGATGGATTAATAGCTTCAAATTTAGAAAATGGAAATATAGAATTACTTGAAAAAAGGTTATTTTCATATTTAATTAAATTTACTGAAATTGATGATAATAACATAAGAGACTTTGAAGAAAAAGATATAATGTTTTTTACTCTTGCAGAAGCTGGAGCTATGGGGGAACCAAACGGAATAGAAATAGTAACCCAAAAAGAAAATGCTATAACACTTTATCATACTAATATATCTGAATTTGATGTAAGAAAATTATATTCAAAATTTAGCACATTAAAAACATTAAAGTGTGAAATTTTTGGAGTTGTTACTGGAGTTCAAAGTGGATTTATACATGTCGATACAGGTATGGGAAATCATTTATTTATAAATGATTCTATAAATAATGAATTTCAAGAAAAAATTAAAACACTGCAACCTTTTGAAATATACAATAGATGGTTAATTATAGGATTGGATTTGTTGGAATTTGATTGGAGCAAAGTTAATGAATTATGCTAAATATTAAAAGCTTTAATATTATAAATCCATAAAAATTATAATTATAATGAAAAGCTTGGTTTGTTAGAAAAAAAAATAAAAGTTAAACAAAAATGCTAGTAAAAATAGTACACACATAAAATAGTACAAAAAAAAGACTATGTTGAAACAATGAAAATAAGTAGTATAATCCCATTTTTGACAGTTAAAAGGCACAAATGTTGATTAAAGATAAAAAACAAGTTGTGAAGTATGCAGTAATTCTATCATCTCTTTGTAGATAAACTGGTCGTGCTTTAAATTCACTTTTTATTATTCTAAAACATTCCTCAATTTCCCATCTTCTTTGATTTACTTTTATTATTTCTTCTGCTTTATCTTCTAATTTGTGCATACACCATAAAATCCGTCAAACTTTTCTTCTTTTTCTATTTGCTTTGTATTTAGCGAGAATATTTTATTTTCAGCTATTTCTCCATCTTTTGTTATATTTGTTTTACTTACGAATCTTTTATAATCATTTTGATTACTTTTATTCAGTCTAATATTGTTTGTTTCAATAGCTTTTTTTGCTCTTTCGATTTGAGAGTTTCGAATTTGTTTTTGATAGTTTCTATATTTTATTGAGTAAGTAACAATAAGCTTTTGTTCTAGTCCATTTTCTTTTATCCATCTATCTTTATAAAATATTTTATCTCTATATTTTTCTTCATTCTCATTTATTTCTTTTAATGTGTAAGTTTTGATTTCGTTTTTTAATAAAAAAATAATTATGAATGTAATATTGACAAATTTCGTAATTAAGGATAAAATTACAAAAGATGTAAGAAAGGAGAATATGTTAGAAAGGGTAAATAAATACCAAACATAGACTAATAAATATGAAAAAGAACATAGTAAGAATAATACTTATAGTTTTATTAATATGCACATTTGCACGAATATTTAGTTTTTCAAATCAAGATGGAGAAGAATCGAGTGGCGTAAGTAGAAAAGTAACAGAAGCTGTAACAAAAAATGTAAAAAAAATACAGAAGATGGAACCACATGAAAAAGAATTAACATTATCACATATTGAAAAAATAATACGAAAATGTGCCCACTTTTCAATATATACTTTAGTAGGTATATTAATGATGCTACTAATGAGTACATATAATTTAAAACAGAGAACTAGAATTTTAACCAGTATATTGGTAGGGGCAATATATGCAGGTTCAGATGAATTTCATCAATATTTTATCCCAGGAAGAACACCTCTAATTACAGATGTTATTATAGATACATCAGGAGTATGTGTAGGAATTTGTATAGCTATAATTTTATTATATATATTTAAAAAATTTAAAAAAAGTCAAAATAAGCAAGAAAGCGACAAGTTTACAGAAAATTTGACAAATACATAAAAAAATATTGAAAAATAGTCTGATTTATTGTATAATAAAGTTGCGTGTGTAGGACACGTGATGTAAAATTTTGTTTAAAAGGATAGGGGGATTTTAAAATGAATATTGGTATGGGGGTCAATGATAGAGTATCAGATAACCTTTCAATCTTAAATTTACCAACAAAAAATGAAAATCAACTACAAAGGAAAAAAGAAGCATACAAAATTATAAAAAGAGGTACAGACATAGTTTTGTCAACAATAGCGTTAATTATTTTATCACCAATATTTGCAATAATAGCAATTGCAATAAAATTAGATTCAGAAGGACCAGTATTTTTTAAACATACTCGAATTGGAAAAAATGGCAAAATAATAAAAATATATAAGTTTAGGTCAATGGTTGTAAATGCAGAAGAATTAATAAAGAGTTTTACACCAGAACAGATGAAAGAATATAAAGAAAACTATAAATTAACAAATGATCCGAGAATAACAAGAGTAGGAAAATTTTTAAGAAAGACAAGTTTAGATGAATTACCACAACTTATTAATATCATAAGAGGAGATTTATCAATTATAGGACCTAGACCAGTTGTTGCAGATGAATTAAAAAACTTAGTTAAATAAACAATCTAAATACTTTATATTAAAATTAGTTATTTCTAAAT
>CALYBE010000092.1 GCA_944393735.1 uncultured Clostridia bacterium | reverse complement strand
TAGAAAGCTCAAAAGCTTTAAGAAA
This sequence comes from uncultured Clostridia bacterium, assembly GCA_944393735.1. GTDB lineage: Bacteria > Bacillota > Clostridia > TANB77 > CAG-508 > CAG-269. The sequence goes on along the minus strand of CALYBE010000092.1, from coordinate 4,567 downwards.
AGAATTAGATAAAATTACAATAAATAAATTCGAAACAAAGGTAATTAAAAATTTAGATGGAGAAGCCTATAAAGACACAGATGATGTTAGAGATATTTTGGCAAAACATATAATAAATCCTGTTAGATTTGCAAAAACATTAGATACCATGTTAAAAGATGGAGTTGATGTTTTTGTAGAGGTTGGACCAGGAAAAACATTATCAGGATTTGTAAAAAGAACTCCTACAGATAAAAATATAAAAATATTTAATATTAATAATTGTTCTAATTTAAAAGATACAATAGAGCAAATAAAATTAATTTAAAAAATAAATAATTTTAGTAATGTTTTATGCCTCCAAAGTAGGCAAGAAAGGAATGAAAAAATGAATAAAGTCGCTTTAATTACAGGTGCCACACGTGGAATAGGAAAACAAATAGCTATTACACTTGCTCAAAACGGTTATGATATTGCAATAAATTATAGAAAAGAAAATGAAGAACTAGAAAATACAAAAAAAGAAATAGAAAAAAATAATGTAAAATGTTTTTCTGTTCAAGGAGATGTATCTAATTTTGAAGACTGTGAAAGATTTGTAAAAGAAATAATAAACGAATTTGGCAAAATTGATGTATTAGTAAATAATGCAGGAATAACAAGAGATACACTACTTGCAAGAATGAAAAAAGAAGATTTTGATAGTGTAATTAATACAAATTTAGGTGGAACATTTAATGTTACAAAAAATGTAATCAGCTATATGATGAAAGCTAGAGGAGGAAGAATAATAAATATTTCTTCAGTTGTTGGAATAGTTGGAAATGCAGGTCAAACAAATTATTCAGCATCAAAAGCAGGAATTATCGGATTTACAAAAAGTTTAGCAAAAGAAGTAGCTTCAAGAAATATATTAGTAAATGCAGTTGCACCAGGATTTATTGAAACTCAAATGACAGATGTTTTAAAAGATGAAGTAAAAGATGATATTGCAAAAAACATTCCTCTAAAAAGAATGGGAACAACTCAAGATGTTGCAAATGTAGTTAAGTTTTTAGCTTCTGATGATAGTTCTTATATTACCGGCCAAGTTATTAATGTTGATGGCGGAATGGTTATGTAATAATTTAGAAAGGAAAAATAAAATGGAAAAAAGAGTAGTTATAACAGGGCTTGGAGCAATAACTCCAATAGGAAAAGATGTAGAAGAAACATGGAAGGGAATTGAAAATAAAAAATGTGGTATTGATGAAATAACAGTATTTGATACATCTACATTTAAAACAAAATTAGATGCAGAAGTGAAGGATTATAATCCACTAGACTATTTTGAGCAAAAACAAGCAAAAAGATTTGACAGATCTTCTCAATTTGCAGTAATTGCAGCAAGAGAAGCAGTTAAAGATAGTGGAATAACAAAGGAAAACACAGATTTTGATAGAGTGGGAATATTTGTAAGTTCAGGAATTGGAGGATTAAGAACAATTCAAGAACAATGTGAAGTAAATTATGTTAAAGGTAATACAAGAGTTTCTCCAATGTTCATACCAATGTCAATTGCAAATATGCCAGCAGGAAACATTGCTATAGAATTTGGCTTTAAAGGAGAGTCAATGTCAATAGTAACAGCATGTGCATCTTCAACACATGCAATAGGTGAAGCATATAAAACAATAAAACAAGGATATGAAGATGTAATTATAGCAGGAGGAACAGAAGCTTCAATATGTACTGTTGGAATAGCAGGTTTTGAAAACATGAAGGCATTATGCACAGGAACAGATAAAACAAGAGCAAGTATTCCATTTGACAAAGAAAGAAGTGGATTTGTCATGGGAGAAGGTTCAGGAATTGTTGTATTAGAAGAACTTGAACATGCTAAAAAAAGAGGAGCAAAAATTTATGCTGAACTAATAGGCTTTGGTTCAACAACAGATGCATATCATATAACTTCTCCATGTCCAGATGGAGAATGTGGTGCAAAAGCAATGGTAAGAGCAATTCAAGATGCTAAAATCAAACCAGAAGATGTAAATTACATAAATGCACATGGAACTTCTACACATCTAAATGATAGTACAGAAACTATGGCAATAAAAACAGCTTTAGGAGATGCAAGCAAAAAAGTAATGGTAAGTTCTATAAAAGGAAATATAGGACATTTATTGGGTGCAGCTGGTGGAGTTGAAGCTGTAGTTTGTGCTAAAGCAATTGAAAATCAATTAGTTCCACCAACAATTAATTACATAGAAAAAGATGAAGAATGTGATTTAGATATTGTGCCAAATGAACCAAGAAAAGCAGATTTAGATATTGTAATGTCTAACTCTTTAGGATTTGGTGGTCATAATGCTTGTATAATTATGAAGAAATTTACAAAATAATTATTTAAAGAAAGGTGTACAAAGTAAAATGGAATATGAAAAAATCAAACAATTAATGCAAGATATGGGAAATTCAAAATTAACATCTATTGATATAGATTTTCCAGATGGAACAAAAATTAGAATGAAAAAAGAAGCTAAACCAGAAACAATAGTAATAAATCAAGAAGAAATTGCTAAAAATGTGCAACACTCAAATGATTCTAATATATTAAAAACTATTGAGAACACAAATAACGAACAAACAGAATTAAAAGAAGAAAAAGGAAATATTGTAAAATCACCTATGGTAGGAACTTTTTATTTGAAGCCATCACCAACATCTAATCCATATGTAGAAGTAGGAAAAGAAGTAAAAAAAGGAGATACTCTTTGCATAATAGAAGCAATGAAATTAATGAATGAAATTGAATCAGAATATTCAGGAAAAATTGCAGAAATATTGGTTAAAGATGGAGAAGTTGTTGAATATGGTACACCATTAATGAGAATAGAATAGGAGAAAAACAAATGTTAAATAAAGAAGGAATAAAAAAAATTATCCCACAAAGAGAACCATTTTTAATGATAGATGAAGTTGAAGAATATGTACCAGGAGAATCTGCAATTGCATATAAAAATGTAGATGTTAATGAATGGTATTTTAAAGGACATTTCCCTGGCAACCCAATAATGCCAGGAGTACTAATAACTGAAGCACTTGCTCAAACAGGGGCAGTTGCAATACTTTCAATGGAAGAAAACAAAGGAAAAAATGCTTTGTTTGGCGGAATAGATAAGATGAAATTTAAGAAAATGGTTGTTCCAGGTGACAGATTAAAATTAGAAGTTAAAATAATAAAAAGAAAAGGCCCTATAGGGGTTGGTGAAGCAATTGCAACAGTTGAAGGAAAAATTGCAGCAAAGGGTGAACTTACTTTTGCTCTAGTATAAAAATCAATTTTATTATGGAATGAAAGGAAAATTATAGAGATGAATAAAATTCTAATAGCAAATAGAGGAGAAATCGCAGTACGAATAATAAGGGCTTGTAAAGAAATGAACATAAAAACAGTTGCTATATATTCAGAGGTAGATAAAGATTCATTACATACAAAACTAGCAGATGAAGCAATCTGTATAGGTCCAGCACTTTCTTCAAAAAGTTATTTAAATATAAAAAATATAATTGAAGCAGCATATGTGACAGGTGCTGATAGTATTCATCCAGGTTTTGGCTTTTTATCTGAGAATTCTCAATTTGCAAAAATATGTGAAGAATCAAATATAAAATTCATAGGTCCAACATCAAAAGTTATAGACTTGTTAGGAAATAAATCAAATGCAAAAGAGTTAATGAAAGAGGCTGGAGTTCCAGTAATTCCAGGTTCAGATGGGAGTGTAAAAGGATTAAAAGAAGCAATAGAAATTGCTGAAAAAATAGGTTATCCTGTTATTTTAAAGGCAGCAGCAGGTGGTGGAGGAAAAGGAATAAGAATTGCAAATAATGAAGAAGAACTTGAAAGCAACTATAATATAGTAAAACAAGAGGCTAAAATTTCTTTTTCAGATGATGAAATTTATATAGAAAAATACATTCAAAATCCTCGTCATGTAGAAATACAGATTCTTGCAGATGAACATGGAAATATTGTTCATTTAGGAGAAAGAGATTGTTCAATACAAAGAAAACATCAAAAAGTTATAGAAGAAACACCATCAACTGCAATTGACGAAAAGCTCAGAAATAAAATGGGAAACGCTGCAATAAGAGCTGCTAAAGTTGCAGGGTATACAAGTTGTGGAACTGTAGAATTTTTAGTAGATAAAGACAAGAATTTTTATTTCATGGAAATGAATACTAGAATTCAAGTAGAACACCCAATAACTGAAATGCGTACAGGAATAGATATTGTAAAAGAACAAATCAGAATTGCTGCAGGAGAAGAATTAAAATTCAAACAAAAAGATATTGAGTGTAGAGGACATGCTTTAGAATGTAGAATTAATGCAGAGAATCCAAGAAAAAACTTTATGCCATGCCCAGGAAAAATAAAAGATTTAAACTTACCAGGTGGAAATGGAGTTAGAATAGATACTGCAATTTATAATGGATATACAATTCCACCAAATTATGATTCAATGATAGCAAAAATTATAACTTATGGAGTTAATAGAAATGAAGCAATTGCTAAAATGAAAAGGTCTCTAGAAGAATTAGTAAT
>CALYBE010000091.1 GCA_944393735.1 uncultured Clostridia bacterium | reverse complement strand
GGGAAATAGATATGGCTGTGTCCTTTCAGTCGGTCATAATAAAACTTATCATAGAGATGATATAGATGTTATATATGAAGAAGATAGAACTGATAATGAGATATTTATGGAAACAGTAAAAAGTCGAGAATACCTTTTTAGTAAAAATTTTAGCCTAGATGATTTCTTTATTATTGGACATGAAAATTATAGAATAAAAGATAACGAGCTAGGAAATGAAAATAAGTATTGCATAATTAAGAATTTGGTATATTCTCAATTAATAGAAGATTTAAAAAATATTAAAGAAAATATATTAAATTAGAATAAAAGAGTTTTATTTACTGCATTCAAATTACATTCAAAAAATGTCGAAGTGCTAGAGAATAAACAACTTTCAAAATCAAATTCTCCTCACCTCGACCAGTAATAAAAAAGCCTACAAGTAGCTTAAATACTACATTGTAGGTTTTAATTTTATCTATTTTACTGCAATTTTACTGCAACCTATCTTATTTTCTTCTAAATATTCAAGATATGCATTATCGCAAGTGTCCTCATAATTTGCCAAAACTTCCGCATAGGTATTAAGTGTAATTGATATATATCTATGCCCTAATTTCTTTTGAAATATAAGCAACCGCAATCCCATTGGCTTTAGACAAAGGGTAGTTCACACCTATTAAATATGATTCTTGTAATTCCTTAGTGTCTAAATCCATTCGTATGTCCCTAAAATAATAATAATCTTCTATTATTGTTTTATCTTGTAACTTTTTAATAAAATTTGTTTCTAATTCCTTAAACTTTTGATATTGTTCTTTATACTCTTTTTTATTTGATACTATTTTGTAACTTTCCTCAATTCTATCTCTTATAAAGTCTTCTAAATCTTGCTTGAAATTAATATTATTTACCATTTTTATTACTTCCTTTCATGTGTTTATAAATTAGTTTAAAATTATAATTATTTAAGTTAATGTTTTTTACTTCTTCAAGTGTCATTGGATTTATACTAGCTATTCCATAAATTCCTTGTACTTCTATTATGTATTGAATATTTGTATTTTCTCCACCCTTTAATGGCTTATCCAAAATCATATTATAATATTTATTGTTTATTTTTCTTATATCATTAGTTATTATTTGTTTCATTTACTTTTGTACCTCCATATATAAAAATATCTTTTATCAGCTAAAAAAACATATAGAGATGAAATAAAATCAAATCCCGTTAAAAGTGAGCATAATAGAACAAGTCAATATTTTCGAATGAAGATAAAAAGATGCTCCAATGAAAGAGAAAAAAAGAATATTAAATATCAAGTTTGAAAAATATAAACAAGAGTTTAAGAAAAAAAGCAAGAAATATGACAATAAAAAAATTACTGAAAAAGACTTTGTGGAATGGATAAAAAATCAAAAAGCACTTTCATAGAATTATGAGAAGCGGAATAATGACAAACTGCTTCATTTTTTTACTTATTGTATATGCAAGAAATTACAAGAATAATTTTACTTTTTCTGAATAAAATATTTATAATAATCATTGACAAATACGTATAGTACGTAGTACAATATAATTGTTAGGAGGAATAGTCATGACGTTTCGAGAACTAGAGAAATTGTTAATCTCCAATGGTTGGTATCATTCTCGTACAAATGGCTCACACTACATATATAGACACAGCGAGAAAAAACGGAAGTATTCCAGTACCTAACCATAAAGGAGATATCCCGAAAGGAACTCTTAACAATATCTTAAAACAAGAAGGGTTGAAATAAAACCTTGCTTGTAAATAAGTAGTAGGAGGTATAACAATGAAGGTTATTTATCCAGTATTATTTTATGAGGAAAAAGAAGGAGGATATTCTGTTTTTGTTCCAGATTTACAAAAAGCATTGAATACAAGTGCTTCTACTTGTGGTAGTACATTAGAAGAAGCTATGTCAATGGCAGAGGACTTAATTGCAGGTTTAGTATTAGATGAAATGGAAGAAGGAAACAAAATACCAAAAGCAAGCAAAATTGAAGATGTGTCATTTGAAGAGTTAGAAAAACATTTAGATATAGAAGATTGGGATTATGTTTCTAAATTTAAAACATATATAGCAGTAGATATAAGTTCATTTGCTGAAAAATGGGGAAAAGAATTGATAAAAAAGACAGTAAATATACCTAAATGGATAAATGCGAAAGCAGAGAGTTTAAAAATAAATTTTTCAAAAACATTAGAAGAGGCATTGTTAGAAAAAATATATAAAGAACAATAAAGCAAAGAAGCGGTAAAATTATAACAAATAAAACCGCTTCTATAAGGAGTATAAAAAATGGACTATAATTCAAATAAATCAGACGAGGAAAAACAAGAACGTAATGCAACAATAGTTGCTATTGTTGCTATAATATTTGCAATAGTAATGGCTTTTATTGCTATAAATAGTTTTTGGTTATTTATTCTAATTTGCATAGTTGGAACAATAATATTTTCTATTGCAAATGCTATTGTAGTATCTATTAAGAAAAGAAATAATCAAAATTAGTAATATTATAAAATACTACTGCAATTTTTACTGCAACACAAAAATATTATGAAAGTATATTTTATATAATAGTACAATGTGAACAAAGTATAATATTGATTTTATATGTATTAAATAGGTACTATAAATAGTATAAAAGTATAGTGAAAATACTGTAAAAATCTTTGATTTGCTCTGGTGCACCAAATAAGAAAAGCTATACAATTATTAAGCACTTATCAATAATTTCTTTAAATGTTTTTTTGACAATTACATTTTATCAGGGATTTAAGATAAGTGCTATATTTTTATTAAAATTGATGAATAGTAATTCATAAAAAAAGAGGAAAAAATATGGAAAGAAAATATTTAATAATATTAATAATTTTTGTACTACTTATTGTTATATTACCAGGCATTTACATTTTAATTTGTATAAATAATACAATACCTAGTGTACAGGCACTAGAAGATGCAGATTTTATAATAAATTATATATCAAAAAAAGAGGACAATATAAAAACATTTATTGCGACAAAAGATATTTCTATAAATAACAATGGGGAAAATAAAGAATATTACCTAATAGTTTTAATTGATAGATACAATGTAGAAAATCAATTGTTAGAACACAATCAATCTATTATAAAATTATACAAAATTGTATTTAAAAAGCGAAAAGTCATTAGTTCAGATAGCATAAATATTGAATATATTGATTCTTATAATGATTATAGTGTTTTTTCTGAAGAAGTTATAATAAAATATAAGGAAATAAAAGATTCAATTGATTTGCAAGATTATTTAACAGAAAAAATAAATAGACAAATTAATGATTATTATAATGAAATTAATAAATAAAAATAAACAAACAAAAATTATGTATTTTAATAATAAATAATTACTGCTGAACTAGTATTATATTTTTAAATAGGAAATATTTTATCATTATTTTAATAAAATATTTCCTATTTTTTTTATTTTAATAATATGATATTATTCTTATTTAATCTCATACATAATGGAGTCGATAGATTTCCCTTCTTTTTTTCCATTAATTTCAGTTTCTGACTCACAACTTATAACGATATATTTTTTATTATTAGCTATATCATAATATAAAATACTTTCATTTCCTGTAACCTCTATTTTATTATCATATTTTGCTGCAATTTTTTTATTCAAGTCTGCTTTATATGTTAAAATACTTTCTTTACTTATATTTGCATTAAATACATAACTTTTTTCAAGTAATTCTTCTTGTTTTTTTAGGTTTATATTATTATCATATATTTCTGAAATGACACCATTTTCTAATTTCACAGTATAACCAGCATTTGTAATATAATCTCCTATTTTTAATTTATAATCATAATAAATATTTTCTTCTGTTGGTTGATTTGTATTAATATCATAGCAATATGATATATTTTTTTCTACAATATAGTTGCTACTATCAAAATTTTCATAAATTTCTGAAAGTATACTTTCTATATCAGATTTAGAAGAAACTTTTATTGAATTTATTCCATTAGAACTATATACTAATCTGTCATTTATTAAATTATCATTGTTAAGCATGCCGTTTTCTTCAGAAATATTATTTTTAGAAGATGAACTGTATTTTCCTATTTTTATATTACTATCACCATGGTGCCATAACGTTCCATTTTTTACATCATTGAATAAATAATTAAATGAGTTTGCATATTTTAGAGCATCACTAACTCCATATCCTTGTCCTAGTTTCTCGTTATATCTATCAGACCAATTTCCTAAAGAAACTGTATGAACCTCTGATGTATATCCAAAGACAACGGTAGCACCTCTATAACATGTTGATCTAGCAAGGCTATCTGATGAGACAGTATTATTTGTCCCAGCTGTATTACAAGCTAAATATGATACTAAATCTGTGTCTATATCCCAATTTATATTATCTGTTCCTATTAATTGTACATTCTCGAAACGTGTTGTATTATTGTCTACTGATACAGGTTGAGTAGAGTCTGCACCATTTATTATTCCTGTGCTTGGACTTATAAGAATTTTATTTACACTTCCGTGTCCATAAAAATATTGAACAGTTGCATATAAATTTCCCACCAATGTTGTCTTAGTTGGATTTACATGGCCTCCAACTGAAAAGCCAGCATTTTTATAAGCATTTAAAGCATTAACACATTGATCAGTTGCATCCATATTAAGATAACCAAAAGCTGCATCATATTTTAATCCTGCT
>CALYBE010000090.1 GCA_944393735.1 uncultured Clostridia bacterium | reverse complement strand
AATAAATTTCTAAAAAATATCGAAGAAATTGGAAAACAAAAACAAGAAATAAATACAAAATTAAAAGAATATGATACACAAATTGCAAATACTACAAACGAAATGAGAATAAAACAATCCAGATATAACTTCTTAGTAGAAACAGAAAGAGAAAAAGAAGGATATATAAAAAGTGTAAAATCTTTACTATTAGATTGTGAAAAAAATAAAGAATTAGGAAAAGGCATGCTAGGAGTACTTGCAAACATAATATCAGTTCCAAAAGAATATGAAATAGCAATAGAAATGTGCTTAGGGGCAAGTCTTCAAAATATAGTAACAAATACAGAAGAAGATGCAAAAACACTAATAGAACATTTAAGACAAAATAATTTGGGTAGAGTATCATTTTTACCAATAAGTGCAGTTAAAGGGAAAAAAATAGATAAAATTAAAGGAAAAAAATTAGGTATAATTGGAATTGCTTCTGATTTAGTATCATATGAAAATAAATATGAACAAATAATTTTAAATCTACTTGGAAGAACAGTCATTGTAGACAATATGCAAAATGCAATTAATATTGCCAAAGAAAATAATTACATATTTAGAATTGTAACAATAGAAGGAGATGTAATTAATCCATCAGGTGCAATTACAGGAGGTTCAGTAGCTAAAAAAACTGTCAATATTCTTGGAAGAAGTAGAGAAATTGAAACATTAGAAAAAGAAGTAAAAATATTAAAAGACAAGATAGAAAAACTAGAAAAAGAAAAAGAAGACTATGTAGCATCATCAGAAAACATAATTGAAGAATCTGAAAATTTAGAAAAACAATTACAAGAAATAGATATAACATATGCTACAGAAAAACAAAGAGTAGTCTCAATAGAAGAAAACATAAAAGCAATTCAAAGTAGAATTACAAAATTAAAAGATGAAAACACAAAAATAGAAGAAAACAAAAAAGAAATTTTACAATATAAAGAAAAAGATGAAAAACAAGTAGAAGAAATATCAAAACAAAATGAAGAAGACCAAAAAATAATTGACGAATTTTCAATTGCAAATAAAGAAAGTCAAAATTATATAGATGACTTAAATCTAGATATTACAAATTTAAAAATTTCTGTATCTTCATTTTATGAAAGTGAAACTTCAATTGCTGAGATGACCGAAATGATAAATAAGGAAATTGAAACACATACAAAAAATAAAGAAAACAAAAAACTACAAATTGAAAAAATAAAAGAAGAAAACATTCAGTTACAGCAAGAAATTGAAAATACAAAACAGCAAATAGAAAAAATAAAATCACAAGTAGAACATAGTGGAGAAAATATTGAAAAACTAAAACAAGAGAGAATAGAAAAAAATGAAAAATTAACTAAAAAAGAAGATGAGCAAACAGAAGAATTCAAGGTAATTGAAGATTTAAAAGCACAAGTAACAAAAATAGAAGTCAAAAAGGCAAAAACAGAAGAAGATATTACAGAAATTATTAACAAATTGTGGGACGAGTATGAACTTACACCTAATAATGTAATTAGTTATCAAAAACCTGAAAATGTGCAACTAACACAAAGAAAAGTTAATAACTTAAGAACAGACATAAGAGAATTAGGTAGTGTAAATGTTGATTCCATAGAAGAATACAAAAATCTAAAACAAAGATATGACTTTATGTGTGAACAAAGACTTGATCTAGAAGACACAATGACAAAACTTAGAAAAGTTATTCAAGAAATGGTTGATACAATGAAACAACAATTTCAAGAAAAATTTGAAATTATTAATAAAAACTTTGGAGAAGTATTTAAAGAACTGTTTGGAGGAGGAATGGCTCAAGTAACTTTAACAGATAAAGAAAATATTTTAGAAAGTGGAATAGAAATTACTGTTCAGCCACCAGGAAAGAAACTACAAAGTATGACACTTCTTTCAGGTGGAGAAAGAGCTTTTACTGCCATTGCTTTACTATTTGCAATATTAAAAATTAATCCAGCACCATTCTGTGTACTTGACGAAATTGAGGCTGCACTTGATGATGTAAATGTATATAGATTTGCAGAATATTTAAAGAAATTTTCTAAAGAAACACAATTTTTAGTTATTACTCATAGAAAAGGTACAATGGAAGTAGCAGATACAGTCTATGGCGTTACAATGGAAGAAAAAGGTATCTCTAAATTACTTTCCATGAAATTAAAATCATAAAAAAGGGCTTAAAATAAGCCCCTTTTTTATTTAAATCAGTTAAAATATTTCATAAAACAAGTCTAGTTCTATTAAATAAATAATCTTATAAATCCAATTAGAAACAATATTGTTCCAGAAATACTTGATAATATCCTATTATTAGAAACATTAAATTTTTTTACTATACTCACAGCTAGTAAATTTCCACAATTAATAAAAATAATGTGAAAAATAGCAGCTAGAAGAGGATAAATGAAACTATTTATTCCCATAATTCCACAACTAAGCCCTGCACAACTAGCATCAGCAGAAACTGATAAAGCAAGAATAATAGCTTCTCTTTGTTTAATAGAATTAGAATTATCAAAGTCATAGTCTATACTATTTTTAACAAAACTTTTATAAATAGTGTATATTCCAAGTAATATAAGAAGACTAGAACCTATAATAGTTGCAATATTAGGAGAAAATAATTTAGATATACTACTTCCTAAAAGTATAGAAATACTAGTAGAAACAAAAGCAATTACAAAAATTATAATATTTGCAATCTTAGTCATTTTTGCTTTTTTTATACCATATGTAATTCCTAAACTTAAAGCATCTATACTAACAGATATTGCTAAAAAAATACAACTAAAAAGCATATTAACACCTCGTTTAGGATATAATATGCTAAAAAAAGGGAAAAGTTTACATATATTATTTCAAGTTTCTTAAAGCTTCAATTCTATCTGCTGTACTTGGGTGAGTAGACCACAAACTAGAACTTTTTTTCTTACCTCTAAAGGGATTAACAATATACATGTTTTCAGTAGCATTATTTGCAACTTTCAATTCATTTGGATCACCAGAAATTTTTTCAAGAGCGGAAATTAACCCATCTGGATTTCTAGTAAATTCTACAGCAGTAGCATCTGCCAAAAATTCTCTTTTCCTAGAAATAGCAAGTTGCATAAGCTTACCAAAGATAGGAGAAAGAATTAAAAAGATTAATCCAATAAGCATTATAATTCCATTTCCTTTACTTTCTCTATCATTATCACGACGTATTCCACCCCAAAAAGCAACTCTAGTAAACAAATCTGAAATAATAACTACAAAACCAACCATTACGGAAACTACAGCAGAAAGTAAAATATCATAATTCTTGATGTGAGCCATTTCATGGGCAAGCACACCTTCTAACTCATAATATTCTAATTTATCAAGTAGACCAGTAGTTACACAAATAACAGAATTCTGAGGGTTTCTCCCTGTTGCAAAAGCATTTGGTTGAGCATCTTCTACAATATATAATCTAGGTGTAGCAGGTAATCCTGAAGAAACAACTAAAGCATCTAAAATATTTACTAATCTTGCATTTTCTTCTTTTGTTGCAGGTCTTGCTTTATTCAAACTCAGAACAATTTTATCACTATAATAATAAGAACCCCAAGTTGAAACAACAGCAAAAATCAAAGCTATAATAAGTGATAACTCGCCTAAATTTAATGCCATACATATATAGTATACAATTGCAGAAATAAAGGCTAAAAACATAAAAACAATAAAATAAGATTTTATTTTATTTTTCTTAATATCTTCAAACATATAAATTCTCCTTTATGGAATTAAAAATAAAGGGGATAGAATTAACAAATTCTCCCCCTTGCAAATTATAAATAATCATCAAAATAAACTTATCCTAAGATAAATTATTATTTACTAAAATCAACTTTTACATTCTTTCTTGCTTCATCATTTTCTACAGCAAATAGTTCTTTACTTTTAAAATTAAACATATTTGCAATAATATTTGAAGGGAAAAGCTCTAATTTTGTATTGTACATTGTAACACTATCATTATAAAATTGTCTTGAAAAAGAAATTTTATTTTCTGTGTTACGTAGTTCTTCAGACAAATCTGAAAAGTTAGTACTTGCTTTTAATTCAGGATAATTTTCTGAAACAGCCATAATAGTTTTTAAAGCATTAGAAAGTTCTCCATCTAATTTTGCTTTTTCTCCAACAGATGAAGAATGTGCCCATGAAGTTCTTAATTGAGCAATTTTTTCAAAAGTCTCAGATTCATGTGTCATATATCCTTTTACTGTTTCAACAAAATTGGGAATTAAATCAAATCTTCTTTGTAATTGAACATCAATTTGGCTCCAGGCATTTTCAACTTTTTGTCTTGCTGCAACTAATCCATTATAAATTGCAATAATCCAAATTACTAACAATACAACGATTATTAATATAATCCATCCCATAGAATACCTCCTTTATTAATATTATACAAAAATTTTATTTTTTTATAATATTATATTAAAATAATAACATATATTATTTCTTTTTTCAATAAATTTTATAAATTAATTTTGCATTTTTATTTTTTATGCCATAAAAAAAATCGCCATATTTAGCGATTCTTATGCCATAGCATTTAGTTTTTTTGACAAGCTAGATTTTTTTCTAGCAGCAGTATTTTTTACAATAACGCCTTTTGTGCAAGCTTGATCAATTTTTCTTGTAGCTTCAGACATTAAAGTTGTTGCTTTTTCTTTATTACCAGCAGCAACAGCTTCTTCAAAATTCTTTACAGCTGATTTATATGCACTTTTAATCATATTATTTGTTAATGTTTTCTTTTCAATAATCTTAACTCTCTTTTTTGCTGATTTAATATTTGGCATTTAAAATGCACCTCCTCTTAGTAAAATAAACTATAACGCATACAATTATAGCATAGAAAAATTGATTTGACAAGAGCAAAACAAAAAAAATTATCTACATATTAACAACTGATACAAACAG
>CALYBE010000089.1 GCA_944393735.1 uncultured Clostridia bacterium | reverse complement strand
GCTTTTTTTATTTCTTTTCCTATTGCTCTTAAATTTGCTTCTAATGGATTTGTGTTAAAATCATCTTCTTGATAGCCTATATCTGCTGTAGAGATTACGCCAATTCCTCCCTCTTTGCTTACATTTCCTGCTAATTTGTGCATTGATATACCTACTCCCATGCCTCCTTGAATAATAGGATATTTTGACTGTTTTTCCCCTACTTTTATTCCTTTCATGTATAATCACTTTCCTTTCATTTGTTTTTGAACCTAGTTTTCGATACTAGATTATCATTTGTGTTATACTCTGTCAAGTTACTGACTATTCATTCTATAATTAATTCTATTATTGAATTAAGAACAAATAAGAAAATCGCAATACTGATAATTTTTTTGTATTACCATTATTGCGGTTTTCTGTTTTATTTTTTATAGCTCAAATTGAGAATTATATAAATCTGCATAAAATCCATTTAATTTCATTAATTGTTCATGATTTCCTTGTTCAACAATATTTCCATCACGGACAACCAAAATTAAGTCTGCATTTTTAATTGTAGACAATCTGTGAGCAATAATAAATGAAGTTTTGCCCTCTGAAAGTTTATCCATAGCTTTTTGAACTAATTCCTCTGTTCTTGTATCTACATTTGATGTTGCTTCATCTAATATTAAAAATGGAGTTTGTTGCAATATTCCTCTTGCAATTGTAAGTAATTGTCTTTGACCAGCAGAAACACTATCATTATCTGAAAGTACTGTATTATAACTTTGTGGCAATGTTCTTATAAAGTGGTCTAATCCAACTTGCTTACAAACATTTACTATTTGCTCATCAGTTACATTTTCATTATTATAAACTATGTTTTCTTTAACAGTTCCATTAAATAACCATGTATCTTGTAATACCATTGTAAATAATTCATGTATATTTTCTCTTGTTAATTCTTTTGTAGATACTCCATCTATCTTTATGTCACCAGAATTTATATCATAGAATTTCATAAGTAAATTAACTAAAGTTGTTTTTCCTGCTCCTGTTGGTCCTACAATTGCTATCTTTTTGCCTGGCAATGCTTTAGCACTAAAGTTATTAATTGTAGGTTTATCATTGTCATCATATTGAAATACTACATTTTCAAAGTCTACTTCACCTTTTACATCTTCTTTTTTCAATACTTTTGTTATATTAGCTTCACTTGGCATTTCTTCTTCATCAACAAATTCAAATACTCTTTCACTTGCTGCTGCAGTTGTTTGCAAAGATGTCATTGATTGTGCTATTTGGCTTAATGGATTTGTGAATAATCTTACATATGTAATAAATGCTACTATTACACCAAATGAAATTATATTATTCATTGTTAAAAGTGCACCAACTATACATACCATTACATAAGAAAAATTTCCTATGAAGTTCATTATTGGTTGCATTAAACCTGATAAAAATTGACTTTTCCTGTTTGCATCATATACATCTCTGTTTAACTTGTCAAATTTTTCATCTGATTGTTTAGTACCATTATATACTTTTACAACATTTAAACTAGAATAAATTTCTTCAATATGTCCATTTAATCTTCCTAATTCTTCTTGTCTTGCAACAAAGTATTTTTGTGATTTTCCTAAAATAACAAACATTAGTATAAATCCTAACAAACTTGATACAATTGCTGTAATAGCCATAATCCAGTTTGTATAAAACATCATTATAATTGAACCTAAAAATAATGTTACACTACTTACTAATGTACCTAAAGATTGGTTCATTGATTGTGCTATTGTATCAATATCATTTGTTACTCTTGATAAAATATCACCTGTTGAATGTTTATCAAAATATTTTAATGGTAATTTATTAATTTTTTCAGTTATTCTTGTTCTTAATCTTTTTGCAAATTTATTTGCAACATCTGTCATTGCTAATGACTCTATAAATGTGAATAATGCACTAGCTATGTAAAATCCAGCTAAGGTTAATGCAATACTTTTTATTGCATCCATATTCATAACAGGTTGCATTAAACCTTTTTGAATTTCATCTGTTAATTCTGATAGTTTATTTGGTGCAATAATAGATAATATTGAACCTAACATTGCTAATATAAGTGCTATTGCAATTAAAATTCTAAAATCTTTTAATTCACTAAATAGTCTCTTTATTGCTCCTTTAAAGTCTTTTGCCTTTTCTGCAGGTGCACCACCACCCATTGGGCCTCTTGGACCTCTTCTAGGAGCTCTTGTTTCATTTATATTTGCCATTTCTTATTTCCTACCTTTCTAGTATAATAGTCTTGTTGTTGTTTTAAACAATTTCAAAACTTTCTATGGGTTCCCGCAAATTCAGTTTCCAGAACGAAGTCTTAAGAATCCAACTCTTCTTTTGATAATTGAGATAATGCAATCTGCTTGTATACTTCACAATTTTTTAATAGTTCTTTATGAGTTCCTTGTCCTACAACTTTTCCTTCATCTAAAACTATGATTTTATCAGCATTCATTATTGTTCCTATTCTTTGTGCAACTATTAAGCAGGTTGCATCTTTAGTGTATTTTTTTAGTGCTTTCCTTAAAACACTATCTGTTTTATAATCTAGTGCAGAGAAACTGTCATCAAAAATATAAATTTCTGGATCTCTTGCAATTGCTCTTGCAATTGATAATCTTTGTTTTTGTCCTCCAGATACATTTGTTCCACCTTGTGCAATATGTGTATCATATTTGTCATCCATTTTTTCAACAAATTCTTTTGCTTGGGCAACTTCAATTGCTTCTTTAATTTTTTTCTCTGATGGTTTTCCTATTCCATTATCCCCATAAGAAACATTGTTACTTACTGTATCATCAAATATTACAGCTTTTTGTGGTACATATCCTAATTTGTTATGTAAAAATTCTTGTTTATATTCTTTTACATTTACACCATCTACTAGAACTTCTCCTTCTGTAGCATCATAAAATCTTGGAATTAGGTTAATAAGTGTTGATTTTCCACTACCAGTTGAACCTATAAATGCAACTGTGTCTCCCCTTTTTGCTTTGAAAGATATGTCTTTTAATAAATATTCTTCTGCATCAGGATATTTGAAAGATACATCTACTGTTCCTACTTCTCCTGTTGTGTCTTTATCTATAGTTCCATCTTTTATAGTAATATCTGTATCTAATACTTCATTAATACGATTTGCTGAAACTTCTGCACGAGGCCACATCATAAATATCATTGCCAACATTAAGAATGACATTATTACTTGCATTGCATATGAGCTAAATACTACCATGTCTCCAAATATTCCAATTTTATCTGCCATTGCAGCATCTTTTATTAAATATGCTCCTACAAAATATATTGCTAGTGTCAAAAAATACATTACTAAATACATTGTTGGTGATAAAACAGAAAATGCTTTTTGGTTAAATAATTGTTGATTTGTTAATTGAGTATTTACTTTTTCAAATTTGTCTTCTTGATATTTTTCAGCATTAAATGCTCTTACTACACGTATTCCTGTTAAATTTTCACGTGTTAGACCATTTATTTTGTCTATTAATTTTTGTACTCTCTTAAATCTTGGTAATACAATTATCATTAAAGTAGTTATTACTCCTAATATTATTAATACTCCTACTGCTGTTATTGCACTCCATTGCCAGCTTTTGTTCAATATTTTAGTTACTGCCCATACTGCGGTAATTGGTGCTTTTATAGCAAGTTGTAATCCCATTGCTACTACCATTTGTATTTGAGTTATATCATTTGTTGTTCTTGTAATTAAACTACTTGTTGAGAAAGTTTTTACTTCATGAGTTGCTAATGCTTCAACTTTGGAGAAAAGTTTTTTTCTAATATTCATCGAAAATGTTGCTGAAATGTTTGCTACCAAATATCCAACTATTGCTGCTGAAATTAAACTTCCTAATGCACACGCAATCATATAGCCACCATTTTTTAATATTTCACTCATTTGGCTTCCTTCAGTTTGTACTAATACTGTTATTTCAGACATATAATCTGGCATTTTTAATTCTAGCCATACTTGGCCTACAATTAAAACTAAACAAATTAATGCTAAAATCCATTCTTTTTTGCCTAAGTTATTTAATAGTTTAAACATATTTTTTCGTTCCTCTCTTCTTTAATTTTTAATTTTTAGTTCGTTTCGTATTATATAATATTTCTTTAGCAATGTCAACTTGGTAGTGCTAAATTCACAAGAATTTCACATTCACAGGTTACAATTCAAAGCTAAATTTGTAAAGTAGTTTGAAATGTTGATGTATAAATATTTTTCATCAAAGACCTATAGGTAGACCCCAGCTATGTTTTTGATAAAAATATTTATATGTCAACATTTCAATGGCTAGAGATTTTTAATAAAAAAAAAGAACAACTGTTATAGCTGTTCTTTTACTTTCTTTCTCTTACTTTCTACTATCAATGGTGGTAGTAGTGGGCTATACCCTTCTCCATCAAATACATCTACTTCTACTGTTCTTGTAAGTAAATCTGTATATGTATATGATGCAGTTCTATTATTTTCTTCATATTTAACCACAAAAAGGTTAGAATATGCTTTTTCTATAGTACCTTCTTTTTCAAATTCTTTGCTTCTGCCTAATGAACCTTTTACTATTATTTTTTGACCAACTTTGTCACCAATATCTGTTTTTAAAGTTGATATATCAGCTCTACAAATCATTGAATCACCTACTTTGCTTAAGATGTTTTTAGTATATCATTTGAGAGGTCTTTTGTCAAAGTGAGTAATTTTTTGTAGTTTCTTGCTTTTGCTTGCGTTTTAAGGAGTTCAGCATTTGTGTTACAATTATTACATTTGTATTACATTTATGTTACAATGACATTTTTACTGAATATTTTATCTTTTTTTCTTCTTTTTACTAGCGAATTTTGTAATTATTTTAAGTAAATTTCTTATAATATAGTAAAAAAACAAGACTTTGATTTTATATAAAAATTATATTCTTTTTTCCTCTTGCTCCAAGTCCATTTATTCCCTTTTTTCCATCTCGTAATTCATTTTCAAAATCATCTATTGTTATATATTTATTTTTATCTGCTGTTGCAACATTTTTTGCAACTACTAAAGGATCAAGAAAGTCTATTAAAATTCTTGCAGGAGATGAAGCAAAATTTGCCCCTGCTTCCATTAATGCTTCAAAATAACTTTGACATGCTCCAGCGAAAATTACTAAATTTTTTCCGTTTTCTTTATCATATTTTCTTGCTTGTTTTACAGTTTCTATAAAGTATTTTGAATTTCTATAATTTAATATGTCTCTATATCTTGCATTGTTTTTTATCATTCCGATCATGACCGTGTAATTACAAGAATGTCTGGATTATATATTTGTAATAATCTATATACAACTTTCGGTTGTTTATTTTCTGGTATGCTCTTTACAGTAGCATTTAATCCTATTTTTTTATAGTACATTGCTGATTTTTCACTATATTTTCTATCTCCATCTGCTGACTGTAGTTTAGTAAACTA
>CALYBE010000088.1 GCA_944393735.1 uncultured Clostridia bacterium | reverse complement strand
TAAATGCAAATTTGGAAAGAGATGGATTTACAATTAAAGAAGGATATGTAAATATGCCAGAAGCATTAAATTATTCGGCAGAAGAATTTTATCAAAAGTTATTGGAAGAAAGAGAAAAGAAACAGAATGAACAACAAAATGGACAAAAGCAGGAGCAAGGAGATGGACAGGAACAAGGTCAAAATAGTGGACAAAGCAAAGAACAAGATGGTGGTCAAAAGCAAAAGGATAAACAAAGTCAAAATCAAGAAGAAAATGATGAACAAGAAAATGGGCAAGATAATAATAAGGAAAAATCGGATAAAGATGAAAATCAAAATTCAAATGAAGGCAAATATAAAGGTGATGATCATAGCTTATGGGAAGAGGCTTTTAAACAACAACAAGCTTCTAAGGAAAAAGGGCAAAAGCAAAGTAATACACAAAAAAAGCAAGAACAACAAGCACAAGGGCAAGAGCAAATTGGCGAAGAACAGATAGATATGGATTTTGACGAAAGAGGAGAATTTGAAGATAATAGAAAAGAAAAAAGAGAAAAGTTTAAATCTAGACGAGAAAAGACTCAAAAAGACATAAGAAGTGCAACAGAAGAAACAATTAAATTAGGAAATATAGGTGAAAGCAAAGAAGCTATTGATTGGAAAGTTTTATTACGAAGGGAAGTAGAAAAAACAGAAACAATTTGGAGTCAAAGGCGTTCTATTGCAGAAAATAATTATGCTTATAGACTAGAAGAAAATGATATAGAAGATGAGGCAGAAACAGAAATAATGATAGATGTTTCTGGATCAGTAGATTTAGATTTAGTAAAAGCATTTTTAAGGCAAATAAAGCCAATCTTAAAGCAATCAAAATTAAAAGTGGGATGCTTTAACGAAAAGTTTTGGGGGCTTGTAGATATTAAAAGTGCAAGAGATATAGATAATTTTACTATACCTAGAGAGGCTAGAGGACATTCTGCATGGACAGAGGATTGGGATTTAGCAGTAAGAAGTTTTACCCGAAAAAGAGAAATAAATAAAATAGTATTTACTGATGGTTATCCATGTCCTGGTACAATGCCAAAAGAAGATTTAAAGAGAGAAAATGTTATTTGGTTAGTCTATGGAAATAAAGATTTTCAACCTTGTTGTGGTAAGGTTATAAATATTACTGAAAAACAATTAGAACAATTACATCAAATTGATAAAAGTAGTTCTATTGATGAGTTAAGTAGATAAGTTAAAAGCAAATTAAATAGCGAACTTTACAAAATTTACATAATATGGTATAATATCCTATGTAGGAGTGTTATATTATGTATGATATAAGTATAAATTTGTATAAAACATTTTGTGTAGTTGCACAATCAAAAAACTATGTTGATGCAAGTAACAAATTACATATCTCTACAACTGCTATCAGTAAAAATATAAGACAGTTAGAAAGCCTATTGGGAACAACATTATTTTATCGAGAAAAATAGGAGCAAAGCATTTTCATTTAACAACTGCAACACCAGAGAAACAATTAGAACTTATAGAATTTTTAAGGCAAAATACAGATGCAACAATAAGTGCTGATACAATAGATGAATTTGCTAAACAGCCTAATTGCAAAAAAGTATTTGATAATGTTGACATAGCATTTATTGATAAGGAATATACAGAATTATTAGATTGTAAAGCTAAAACTAAAATTATTAAATATGGCAAAAAAGGATGCTTATACTACTCAAAAGATAAACAATTTCCAGTATATTCACAAGTAATAGAAGATGTTGTAGATAAGACAGGAGCAGGAGATTGCCTAAATGGTACTTTTCTAAATCTTCTAGTAAATGGAGAAAGTGAAGAAGTAGCATTAAGAACAGCAGTAGATTTAGCAACAGAGTCTATAAAACAACATGGAATATTGGGATTGAGATTACCAAGCCAAAACCAAGAAAGGGTGGTATAATAATATGAAAAAGATAAGAACTCTTATTGCACATAATGATGTAAATATAACCAATGATATAGTAAAAGCAATTGAAAATTTAGAGTATGTAGATATTGTTGGAACTGCTAAAGATGGCAAGGAAACATACAATAAAATTATAGATTTAAAGCCTGAAATGGTATTCGCAAAATATAATATGGAAAATATGAACGGATTTGAAATTGCTAAATCTTCAAAAGAAAAATTAGAAAATAATGTACCAATATTTAATATGATTATTGATAATAATGTTAAAGAAGAAGAAATAGACAAAGTATATGATATGATTGGAAATAAGTTAAATTCTTTGATAACAGAGCCAATAAGTAACAATATTGTAAATATTATAAATGATTATAAAGAATATAAAAATAGTTCTGATAAATAAAAAATAATAGGTAGGTTTTATTCTCAAAACTTATCTATTATTTTTGTGTGTTTTGTAAGTAATATATGCTTATTTCTAAAAATCTTTTTGGAGTAACTTCTTCTCCTTTTTCAAAAAGTTTATAAATCGCAAATGGTGATTGCTCTTTTATCTTTATATAAATTTAATGCTGTCCTAAAAGAAGAACGAATACCTTCTCTTGTGGTTTTAAAATCTTTTCCTACTAAGTCAAGAGTAGTAACCAAAGATCCAAGATACAAAATTAAAAAAATATAGTTTTAAAAAGATATTTATGTTATACTATAAATAATTTATATTTAAGGTTGAATTATAAAAAGAAAGGTAAAATGTAATGTTTATGAAAAAGTTTTTAAAAGTAATTGGGATTATTTTAGGAATAATAGTTGTTTTAGAAGTTGTATTTTTTACAGTAGATTATAATAGAGTACAGAAACAAGAAAAGCCTATTTTCTGTATACAAAATCCATCATGCATTATTTCAGATGGAGGGACAATAGAATACTTTGGACTTGGTTATAAAGTAATAGACTTTCATACACTAGCAGGATTTGACGACATAAAGATAGGTAGCTGGTTTATGGATTACAACGACTTTGAAAAAGAAATGAAAGAATATGAAATGAAATTTGAAGGAGAATTGTCATCAAATGCAAACAATAATCGAAAGCCAGAAAATGTTACTATACAAGTCGATAAAAATACAATAGGTCCAGAAAGTGTATCAATTATAATTACAGATAATAATGTAGAACAATATGGTTGGGGAGTTGAATTTAGAGTTCAAGAAAAAATTAATAACGAATGGAAAGATTTAGATTATATATATGATCATTTATCTTGGATTGATATAGCTTATGAATTAAACGAAAATAATCAATTAACTCAAAAATTAGATATAGAAAAGTATTATGGCAAATTATCTAATGGAATATATAGAATAGTAAAACCAGTATATGATAATGGATATATTGATATATCATTAAATAAATATAAATTATAATGTAATAAAGGTTATGAATAAAGAAAAATTAAAAGTAAAAATATTTCTGATTTTAAGTCTTGTATTTGCAATTTTAACTTTGGTTGGTGGATATTTGGTAATTACTCATAAATTAGATAATGCAGGATATTCAATTATACCAATGCTATTTACACTAAAAAGATAAAGATAAAAAAACTAGATTGGATATAACAATATTTTAAATTTTATAAAAAAATTTGAAACTTTTTTATAAATTACTGTTATGTATATATGAAAGTAGGTAGAAATGGAGAAAGATTTAGATAAAAAATTATATAATGATTATTTAAACGGAGAAAAACAAGCATTTGAATATCTTTACAGAAAATATAAAAGTAGAATTAAATGTTTTATTTATAACATAGTAAAAGACTATCAAAAAGCAGAAGATTTAACTCAAGAAACTTTTATATATGTTATGCAAAATAAAGTGCGAGAAAATAAATCTTTTAAATATTTTATATATTTAGTTGCAAAAAGCAAAGCATATAATTATATAAAAATAGAAAAAAGAAGAAAAGAAATATCAGAAATATATCTTGAAAACAATAATGAACCAGTTGAAAAAGATGTATTAGAAATTATTGCAAAAGAAGAGACAAAAAAAGAACTATTAGAATCAATAGAATGTTTAGATGAAAGATATAGAAATGCTATCTACCTTGTAAATATTGAAGGCTTTTCTTACGAAGAAACATCTAAAATATTAGGAGAAACACTTCAAAATACAAAGAATTTAATATATAGAGGAAGAGCTCAATTAAGGAAAAAACTTTTAAAGAAAGGATTTGATGAAATGAGTAAATTACTGAAAATGGTATTAATAATAATTTCTACTACAATTATATTAACAGGAATAACTTATGCTAGTATTAAAATATATGAAAAAGTAAAAGGAGAAATAATGATGACCCCTAATTATACAAGTAAAATATCTTCAGTTGATTCTAATAAGGTTTGGATAGGAACATTTAATTTAGTTTGGAATGATTTTATGGACGAAGTCATAGGTGGACCAGTGGAATTTGAAAATTATTATTCAGAATTAGCAAATGAATTAAATGCACAAAGCTTTAAAGTTGATCAATTAAATGAAAATTCGTATTA
The DNA here is from genome assembly GCA_944393735.1 of uncultured Clostridia bacterium. Classification (GTDB taxonomy): domain Bacteria; phylum Bacillota; class Clostridia; order TANB77; family CAG-508; genus CAG-269. Next base: position 1,348 of record CALYBE010000088.1, on the reverse strand, counting down.
TAAAATTCAAGGAGAAACAAGTTATGAATTAAAAAATAAAATAGAAGATGGAATAATGAAAAAATTTAAAGAAACAAGTACAATATTAGATAAAATAGAATGGGGTAATCCACAAGGATATATTTTATATGCTATGTTGAAAAAAGAATTTAATTATATAGAAAATTTTCCGATTTTATCTCCTGATGTATTTGGGGATTCAGAAGAAAAGATAAAATATTTTGGTATTGACTCAAATACAAGAAGAGAAGCAAGTGAAAATATTAAAGTATTATTTTATAATTCAAGTGAAGATTTTGCTGTTCAATTAAAGACAAAAGAGGGAGATGAAGTTATACTATATAAAACAGTAGAAGAGAATAAATCTTTTAAAGAAAATTATAAAGAGTTAATAGAAAAAGAGAAGGAATATACTGGTTCTAAAATTTTTGAAAAATCAGATATTATAAAAATACCATTTATAAGTTTAAAGGCAGAGATTAATTATGATGAACTTTGTGGAAAAAAAATAAAGGGAAGTGAGATATTTATAAGGCAAGCTCTTCAAACTGTTGAATTTGATTTGAACAACTGTGGAGGCTCTGTAAAAAGTGAAGCTGCAATTGAAGTGCTAGAGGGGATAACATTTCAAAAAGGTAGAGAGTTTATATATAATAATGATTTTATCTTATACTTGAAAGAAGAACAAAAAGAAAATCCATATTTTGCATTAGAAGTAGATAATTCAAATATTTTGTTGAGTGAAGAAAACTAAAAAGATTTGATAATACAGGAATATTATCAAAAAGTATAGTAATATATATTTGAATAGAGATGTTAGAAGAATAGAGAACGAAGATATTCAAATTGATTTTAATAATAATGGTGATATTGTTAGGTTTAAAAACAAAGAAGATTTTTCAACGATAGATAAAAATAAAAGAGATTATGTAGAATTTGAAGAACTTCCACAAATAGAATATTCAATAAAAACTGTTAGTCAAATTCAAAATACTTTAGATAATATAGTTTTAGTACATAATTTACAAGAATATAAAATGGTAGAGTGTAATAATGACATAGAAAGTGTTTGGAATATAACGTGGAATAAAATATTATTTGATGATGTCGTAAATCCATATGATGTTGCTACTGTATCTATTGATGCTAAAGATGGATCAATAATGATGTTTTCAAGAAATACAGTAAAGCCAGAGACAATAAATGTACAGATAACAGAAGAACAAGCAATTGAAATTGCAAAAAAATTGTATAATAAAAAAGTTAACTCAAGTGATATTTCTGCTCAACTTACTACATTTAGACCTAATTTTTACTGGGAAAAAGGAGGACCATATAAAGAAGCAGA
>CALYBE010000087.1 GCA_944393735.1 uncultured Clostridia bacterium | reverse complement strand
TAAAGTTCATGCTCTTTTTATGCACATTAAGTTCAAAGTTCACAATTTTTTTCATTTACAACAGTTGACTTTTTTTATCGTAACTCATATAATAAATTTGTGATTTTTAAAAGAAATTATATAAACAAAAATGAGCAAAGCTAAAAGAAAGGAAAGAGAGAAATAATGAAAAAAATAAGAGGATTTGAAATAGCCAAAGGATTTGAAGATAAAGGAATAAATTTACCTGAAAGAAAAACAAAATATTCAGCAGGATATGATATCGAATCTGCTGAAGATGTAATAGTACCTAGCTTTAAAAAAGGAATGGCACCAACATTAGTAAAAACTGGATTAAAAGCATATATGCAAGATAATGAATACTTAATGCTTGCAAATAGAAGTTCTAATCCAAAAAAGAAAGGGTTAATTTTATCAAACAGTATCGGAATAATAGATAAGGATTATTATGGAAATGAAGATAATGACGGACATATAATGTTTGCATTTTATAATATAAAAGAAGAGGATGTAGAAATAAAAAAAGGAGAATGTATAGGACAAGCAATTTTTATGCCATATTTAATTGTAGATAATGACGATGCAAAAGGGCAAAGAGTTGGAGGATTCGGTTCTACAAGCAAGTAAAAAAAGTATTTTTATAAAATTATTCTAATTTAAATTTCCAAAAAAAAATGGTAAAAGTTTTGACTTTTGCCATTTTTTGTGATATAATAAAGAAGGTTGAAGAAATCTAAAAAGAAAAATTAATTTATGATTGAACATACCAAAAATATTTACTGGAAGGAGAGAACTAAAATGTACAATGTAGGAGACAAAGTGGTTTATCCAATGCATGGCGCAGGAGTTATTGATTCAATAGAAGAAAAGGAAATATTAGGAGAGAAACAATCATATTATATTTTAAAAATGCCTGGAGAAGTTAAGGTAATGATTCCAACAGCAACTGCAGAACAACACGGAATTAGAAATGTAATAGATAAAGAACAAGCAGAAAAAGTAATAAACGTGTTAGAACAAGATGAAACAGAAATGGAGAAAAATTGGAATAAAAGATATAGAGATAATATGGAAAAAATGAAAAGTGGAGACATATATGAAATTGCAGATGTTGTAAGGAACCTAAGCTTTAAACAAAAAGAAAAAGGACTATCAACAGGAGAAAAGAAAATGTTATATAATGCAAAACAAATTCTAGTAAGTGAATTAGTTTTGGCAGAACATTCATCACAAGAAGAAATAGAAGAATTAGTAGATAATAAAATTAACACATCATATGCAATGTTTAGAACAGACACAAACATAGATGTATCTACAGAAAGTATTGTAAATAAATTCATACCATTTAATAGTAGTAATACAAATACATAATTCTTAAATTTTAATATAAATTTAGAAACACAAATAAAAAAATCGAATAAGAGAAGAATCATAATTATAATGTAAAATTATGGTTCTTTTTTTCTATTCAAAAATTCAAAATTCTATTGTAAAAGAAAACCAAATATGATAATATAAGGTTGAAAAATAGGACATAAGAAAACAGCCGATTATACAAAAATACGGAAGAGAGGAGGAAAGATGGTATACACAATAACATTTAATCCTGCTTTAGATTACATATCACAAGTAGATAATTTTGAAATTGGAAAAATAAATAGAACAAAAACAGAGAAAATACTTCCTGGAGGAAAAGGCCTAAATGTATCAATGGTGCTTAAAAACTTGGGTATAGAAAGCACAGCAATTGGATTTATTGCAGGCTTTACAGGAGATGAATTACAAAGAGAAATAAAATCAAGAGGAATAAAAACAGAATTTATAAAAGTTAATAATGGAATTACAAGAATAAATGTAAAAATTAGCTCAAATGTAGAAACTGCATTAAATGGAAATGGACCGCAAATTACAGACGAAGACATAGACAAATTATTATCAAAAGTTAAACAAATAAATAAAAATGATATTGTAGTTTTAGCCGGGAACATTCCAAAAAGTATAAAAAAAGATATTTATGAAATAATATGTACTGAATTAAAAAAGAGAGATATACAATTTGTGGTAGATGCAACACGTGAACTTCTAGTAAGTGCATTAAAGTTCAATCCATTTTTAGTAAAACCTAATAGAGAAGAACTTGCAGAAACATTTAATACAAAAATTAAAACAAAAGAAGATATAATCATTTATGCAAAAAAGCTTCAAGAAATGGGAGCAAAAAATGTATTAGTTTCACTAGGAGGAGACGGAGCGATATTGGTAACAATGGAAGGAAAAGAATATTATTCAAAAGCTCCTAAAGGAAAAGTATTAAATACAGTGGGGTCAGGAGACTCGATGGTAGCTGGATTTATTGCTGGTTTAAAAAAGAGTAATGAAAATACAGAAAATATATCAAAAACTACAACATACGAAAAAGCAAGCTCAGAAGAATTTGTTCAGAATTATGATTTCGAAAAAGCATTTAAAATGGGAATTGCAGCTGGTAGTGCAAGTGCGTTTTCTATGGATTTAGCGACTGAAGAAGAAGTTAATAATGTACTAAAACAGTTATAATTTTATTAAAGTTTTTAAGATTTCGAAAAAAAGCCAATCCTTATATATCAATAATTTGAAAATAAAAGGAAAAGGCAATATTCGAAAACCAAATAAAAATACAAAAGAAATAGAGAAAAATTAGAAATAGTTTTATCTCTATGAAGAAAGGAAAGGTAGTAATTATGAAAATTACAGATTTACTTAGCGAAAAAGCTATAAAATTAGGCGAAAAAGCAAGTAACAAAGAAGAAGTCATAAATAAACTGATTGACTTAATGGCGAATAATGGAAATATCAGAGATAAAGATGAATACAAGAGAACCGTACTAAAAAGAGAAGAAGAAGGAACAACTGGAATAGGAGAAGGAATAGCAATTCCACATGGAAAGACAGAAGCTGTAACAAAACCAGGGTTAGCTGCCATGGTAGTTCCAGATGGAGTTGACTTTAACTCACTAGATGGACAACCTGTTAAATTACTATTTTTAATAGCAGCGCCAAATACAAAAGACAATGTACATTTAGATGTATTAAGTAGATTATCAACATTATTAATGGATACAGAATTTAGAAAAGCATTATTAAATGCAAAAACACCTAAAGAATTCTTAAGCTGTATTGATAGAGCTGAAAATGTTAAACTAAGTGAAAATAAACAAGAAAGTACAGGATATGAAATATTAGCAATAACAGCATGCCCAACAGGAATTGCACACACATATATGGCAGCAGAGAGCTTAGAAAAAATGGGACAAGAATTAGGTCACAAAGTAAAAGTAGAAACACATGGTTCTTCAGGAGTAAAAAATAAATTTACAAAAGAAGAAATAAAAAATGCAAAAGCTATAATAATAGCAGCAGACACAAAAATAGATTTATCAAGATTTGATGGAAAAAAATTAGTAAGAGCAAAAGTTGCAGATGGAATAAACAAACCAAAAGAACTAATAGAATATGCATTATCAGGAGATGCAAAAATATATCATTCTGATAATAAAACAAAAGAAAATGAAAATACAGAAAAAGAAGGAATAGGAACACAAATATACAAGCATTTAATGAATGGTGTAACACATATGTTACCATTTGTAGTAGGTGGAGGAATTTTAATTGCCTTAGCATTCTTGTTTGATGATTATTCAATAGACCCATCAAATTTCGGAATGAACACACCGCTTGCAGCATTTTTCAAAACAGTAGGAAATGCAGCATTTAATGTAATGTTATATATACTTGCAGGATATATAGCAATGAGTATTGCAGACAGACCAGGTTTAGCAGTAGGATTTGTAGGAGGAATTTTAGCAGTACAAGGAACGACATTTGCATCATTAACAGACAGTTCAATAGTATTAGTAAGTTCAGGATTTTTAGGAGCTTTAATAGCAGGATTTGTTGGAGGATATATAGTACTTTTACTAAAGAAAATATGTAGTTATTTACCTTCAAGTATTGAAGGAATAAAAACAATTTTACTTTATCCTGTATTTGGAATATTACTAATTGGAGTATTCATGTTATTAATAAACCCATATGTAGCAGCTATAAATACAGCAATAAATAACTATTTATCATCAATGGGAACAGCTAATAAAGTAGTATTAGGTGCAATCCTAGGAGGAATGATGGCAGTAGATTTAGGAGGACCTGTAAACAAAGCAGCATATACATTTGGAACAGGAATGCTAGCATCAGGACAATATGAAATAATGGCAGCAGTAATGGCTGGAGGTATGGTTCCACCATTAGCTATAGCACTTCTAGCTACAATATTCCCAAAGAAAATACCAAAGAAAGATAAACAAGCAGCATATGTAAATTATATAATGGGATTATCATTTATATCAGAAGGAGCAATACCATTTGCATCAAGTGACCCAATAAGAACAATACCATCATTTGTATTAGGTTCAGCAGTAACAGGAGCATTATCAATGGCATTTAATTGTACATTAATGGCACCACATGGAGGAATATTTGTAATAGCAACAATAGGAAATCCATTACTATATTTGTTATCAATACTTATAGGATCAATTGTTTCAATGCTTATAATGGCAAAATTAAAGAAAAACTTACCAGAATATGAAGTTAAAGAAAAATAATTAAAAGCATTATATGTAAAACAAAATTAAAAATTTGCTAGAGATAAAAAGACAATTGCAAAATTCATTAAATAAATTTTATAAAAAAAGGAGGCGGGCTTAAAAAATCGCCCATAATAAATATGAAAAAACAAGAAATAGTTTTAAAAAATGAGACAGGTTTACATGCAAGACCAGCAGCAGAACTTGCAAAAATTGCAGGCAAATACCAATGTGCAGTAAATCTATATGTTGGAGAAAAAAAAATAAATGCAAAATCAATTTTAAACATAATGGCAGCTGGTATAAAAGCAAGTACAAAAATTGAAATAGAATGTGACGGTCCAGATGAAAATGAAGCTTTAAAAGAAATTGTAGAAGCTTTCAACAATAATTTTGGAGAATAAAAGAAAGTAATTAATTTGATTTTATAATATACTAAGGCTGTTTGAAGATATACTTCTTACAGCCCTAAAATTTATATATTACAAAAGGAAAGGAATGAAATAGAGATGTTAAGAGGAAAAGGTGTATCAACAGGTGTGGGATTTGGAAATGCTGTAATATTAAAAAGCAAAGACAGAGAAATTGAAAAGAAAATTGTAGATAATCCAGACCAAGAACTAGAAAAATTTAGAACAGCACTTAAACAAGTAACAGAAGAAACAAAGAAAATTGCAAGTTCAATAAAAGGCACAGAACAAGATATAATGAATGCATATCTTATGATAATGCAAGACCCAACTTTAACAACCGAAACAGAAAATGCTATAAAAAATTTAAATTACAGTGCAGAATATGCAACAGAAGTTGGATTTAATAGTGTAATACAAGTATTTGAAAACATGGATGACGAATATATGGCAGGAAGAGCAAGAGATATTGCAGATATAAAGAACAGAATACTAGTAAAATTGTTAAATGAGGAAATGATAGATATCACAAATTTATCACCAAATACAATAATCGTTGCAAAAGAACTTACAACATCAGATACAGCAAAATTAGATTTTAAAGATGTATCAGGAATAATAACAGAAATAGGAGGAACAAATTCACATACATCAATAATGGCAAGAACGCATTCAATTCCGGCAGTTACAAGAGTAGAAGATGCAACTAAGGTTTTTAGAAATGGAGACTATATTGCCATGGATGGAACTCTTGGAGAAATATATTTAAACCCTACAGAAGAAGAAAAACAAAAATTGCTAAAGATTAGAACTGAAATAGCAAAAGAAAACGA
>CALYBE010000086.1 GCA_944393735.1 uncultured Clostridia bacterium | reverse complement strand
ATCACAAAAAATATCTTCATTTGAAGAAGTTAGAGGTTGGGATCCAACAGATCCAGATAAAGCAAACCCATGGAAAAATTATACACCAACTTCAGAAACACCACAAATAGTTGATAATCAACCAGATGAAACTAATAATGACAATGAAAAAAATGAAGATACAGATAAATCTGAAGTTGAAAATAGTGTAACAGATGATTTAATACAGGAAAATCCATAAAATTAAACAATATAATAAAAGTATTAATATTAAAATTAATTAGGATTATTATAAAGGAGAAATTACATATGAAAAATAATGGAGCAATAAAACGAGTTAGTATAATTGGCGGAAGCGGAAGTGGAAAATCAACATTAGCAAATAATTTAGGAAAAAAATTTAATTTACCTATTATACATATTGATGGAATGAACTATGATCCAGATTGGATACAAAAAGATAAAAAACATAGAGATGACTCAATATTACAATTAATTCAAAAAGAAAAATGGGTCATGGATGGAACATACACATCAACTTTGAATGAAAGACTAGAAGCATCAGATTTAATAATATTTTTAGATTATTCAACATTAGCTTTATTATATGGAGTAATTTCAAGAAGAATAAGATTAATTGGCAAAGAACGTGAAGAAATTAAAGGTTGTAAAGACAGACTAACATTTGAATTTCTAAAATTTGTAATAACATGGAGAAAAAGGAAAAGAAACATGATATTAGAAAAATTAAAGTCATATAAAGAAAAGACAATGATTTTTAACACAAGAAAATCTTTGAATAAGTGGTATAATGAAAACTTTAATGATAAAATTCTTTTATAAAAAATATATAAAAAACGTCAAATGTTTAAAATCATTTGACGTTTTTTTCATAAGCAATAATTATTCGGCATCAAGTTCAAGTGTATCTTTGTAATCATCTTTACATTTTTCACAAGGCTTATCACAAGGCTTAAAATCATCTTTGCAATCACAATCAAGTTCAACACCCTTTAAGCATTTGTTATCAACACGAGTTCTAACACAAATTTTAACATGTTTAATATCATTTTTCCAAATTTGAATAGCATATTTTCTATCTGCACAAAGTGGACCAAAAACAAATTCGCCTTCTTTATCAGTAAAAGTATGGGAAACAGGTTTTAATTCTTTCTTTCCATATTTATAATCAACTTCTACTAATTTAACTACAGCATCTTTAACAGGTTCTTTAAAACAATCTTTAACAACGCCATATATAACATCTCTACGATCATCAACTAAAGTTATATCTAAATCAAATTGTTTACCATTCTCGATAAAGCCATCTATATCAACTATAGAATGCATCTCAGGTTTCTTTTCATTCATTTCCATATAAAAACATCCTTTCCATACAAAATGTTAAAAGCAGTATATATAATGGTTTTATAATATACATGCTAGATACTACAATTATCTATTTTGTATTAATATATAATATGAAAAATAAAATAAAAATGACTATATATTTTATGGAAAATAAAAATAATTAAACAAAAACAAAAAATAACTTGACAAAAAAATAGTTAAAACTATATAATTTTTTCAAAGGGAGGTGTTTAATTATGAAAAAAGTTATAATAGTTGTAGTTGTAGTTATTGTTTTAGTTTTAGGATTTTTTGTCATAAGAAATGTTATAAACAACAATGATTCCAACAATTCAAACGACACAAGCAATACATCTAATAATGAAGACAACAACGATACAAATAATAAAGATGAATATGCAAAATTTGATGTAAACTATGCAAAAAGAGTTTATAAAAGTGATGATGGTACAGAAGATGTAATAGAAGTAAATGTAACACTTAATAATCATTCAGCTACTAACTTGTATGAAACCTTATCAATGTCTGATATGTGTTTCTTCGTCGTAGATAAAAATGGAGAAAAAATCTCAGCTTCAGAATCTAAAATAGCAATGACATTTTTACCAGTTGAAAGAACAAATGAATTTGAATATGAAAAATGTGTAGAAAATTCAACTGTTACTGGAAATTTATATTTCTGTGGAGATTTTCCTAATAGTACTGAATTAATTTGGGATGAACTATTGACAGAATCAAATGTTCAAACAAAGACTTTAAACATAGAGTAATTACTATTTGAATAATAATTCTTAAAGATTATTATAAAATAAACTGCCACTAACCAATTATAAAAAATAACGGAGTGGTAGTTTATTTTATAGTTATTAAAAAATTTATTGTATTAAAAATTCCGATTTTTTTAAAAAAATTTTTATTTTTAAATTGTAAATTTTATTTTCTTACATATTTTTGTTTTCACAATTTTTTATTCTAGATTATTACAAATGCTATTATTATAAGGACATATAAAAATACTAAAAAATCCTTGACACATGAATATTTTCAAGCTATAATAACATTATGAAGTTAATAGGAGGACACAAGACGAGAATGGAAAAAAATATGTTTTCAATTAATGAAGATGAATATACACAAATGACTGACGAAAAGTTAATAGAAAATATAAAAAAAGAAGACCAAGTAGCATTAAATTGTTTAATAAAAAGATATAATGATATTGTAAACATGAAAGCAAATAAATTCTTCATGGTAGGAGCTGAAAGAGAAGACATGGTACAAGAAGGAATGATAGGACTATATAAAGCAGTAAAATCATTTGATACAGAAAAACAAAACTCTTTCAGAACATTTGCCAATATGTGTATAGAAAGACAATTAATCACAGCAGTAAAAAATTCAAACAGGCAAAAACACATACCACTAAATTCATCATTATCATTAAATGCAACAGCATATGATGGCAATGATGACATGGACAAATTAGATATACTAGACTTAAAAGCACAAGATGACCCTTCAGACATCATAGCAAATCAGGAATACTTTAAAAATATAGAAGCACAAATAAAAGATAACTTAAGTGACTTTGAATTGTCAGTCTTATATGAATATGAAAAAGGAAAATCATATGCAGCAATAGCAGAAAAATTAAATGCAAAAATAAAATCTGTAGATACTGCAATACAAAGAATAAGAAAAAAAGCGAATAAAATAAGAGAAAACATTGAACAATAAAATAGCAAGAAACTCTTGCTATTTTTTATATTTTTTTATAGAATATATTGGAGCAAAAAAAGTTCTACAATATCATATAATTTAAGATTTATGATGTAAATGTGATTAATAAATAAGCAGATTCATAAAATATTTGATTATGTGAAATTTAGAAAGGAATAAAAACATGAAAAATTACGAAGAAGAAATTGAATTACCTAAAGCACTTAGATTAAAAATAAATAAAGATATTATGAAAATGGATGAATATGAAGAAATACCAAGAGCACTAAGAAAACAATCACCCGAAGAAAATATAGAAGAAACATTAGATGAAGAAACAGAAGAAGGTTGGGAAGAAACACTTGTAGATGAATATGCAGAAAATGAAATACCTAAAGCACTTAGAAACAGTAAGAAAAAAGCAAAACATGTAAAAAAACTAGCATTATGGAAAAAAATATTACTATCAATAGTAATACTAGGAATATTAGGAACAACAACTTTAGGAGTATTATTATATGGACCATATTCAGGATTTAGAGAATGGCTAATAACAACTGCAATGACTACAATGACACATCAATATTTTGCAACATGGTTTTATGATGATGCAACAATTCAAGAAGTATTAAATAGAAACCGAGTAGAAGAAGTAAATGAAATCACAGATACGACTATGACTGTAATCTTAAATGGAGATGAAAAACAAACAACATATGCAAACGAATATGAAAGACAAGTATTAGAAAAAGATCCTGGCAATGATGATTATAAAATAATAGAAATTAAAGGCGAAAAATATAGTGGATATCTTGCAGTAATTTATGATCCATCAAGAGTAAAAACAGTTTATACGAAAAAGCTGGGTACAAGTGGACAATATTTGACAACAATGGCAAAAGACAATGATGCGCTAATCGCAATAAACGGAGGAGGATTTGAAGATCCAAACTACAATAGTAATGGAGCAAATCCATTAGGAATAACTTTTTCTGGAGGAAAATTAATTACATCGAAAACCTGGAAAGGTACAGGAGGATTAATAGGATTTACAGAAGAAAACAAATTAGTTTTAGGAAAAATGACAGTTGCGCAAGCACAAAAAATGAAAGTAAGAGATGCAGTAACTTTTGGACCATTCTTAATAATTAACGGAAAAGCGTCAACAGTTTTAGGAAATGGTGGCTGGGGAACAGCACCAAGAACAGCAATAGGACAAAGACAAGATGGTATAGTATTATTTTTAGTAATAGACGGAAGAACAATTAGCAAACCAGGAGCAGACATGAATGACTTAATTGAAATAATGCAAAATTATGGAGCATATAATGCTGCAAACTTAGACGGGGGAACGTCAAGTGCAATGGTAGTTAATGGAGAGATAATAAATGATCCTATAGATAGTACAGGAGCACATAGAACTAGATATATATCAACAGGATTTATATTAACTAAAGAATAAAATACTAACTAAAACATTAGTGTTGTGTAGACGTAAGAAAAATATAATTTACAAAAAATTAGGAAATTATATATTTTAATAAGTCTTAAAAGCTTATAAATTAATAAGAAGGGAGGAATATGTTAGTCTAAAAGCTAACATATAATAAAAAAATGGGATTTGTTGTAGCAGTTGATGGTACTGCAGGAAGTGGTAAAGGAAGTATTACAAAAATAGTTGCAGAAAGATTAAATTTAAAAACTATAGATACAGGAGCAATGTACAGATGTGTTACACTTGCAATGTTAGAGCAAAATGTAAAATTAGAAGAAACAGAAAAAATTATGGAAATTCTAAAAAATATTAAAATAGAATTTGTAGATGAAGACAAAGAAAAGAAAGTAAAACTAAATGGAAGAGATGTAACATTAAAAATAAGAAGCAAAGAAGTAAATGAATTTGTATCACCAGTATCTACAGTAAGAGTTGTTAGAGAATATTTAGCTAATATGCAAAGAGAAATGGCAAAATCAATAGATGTAATAATGGAAGGCAGAGATATTGGAACAAATGTATTTCCTAATGCAGATGTAAAGATATATTTAGATGCAACAGTAGAAGAAAGAGCAAAAAGAAGATTTAGACAAAACAAAGAAAATGGAATAGACATTCCATTTGAAGAAATCTTAAAAAATGTAAAAGAAAGAGATTATATAGATAGTCATAGAGAAATAGCACCTCTAACCAAGGCACCTGATGCTGTTTATATAGATTCAACAGGAATGACAATTGAAGAAGAGGCAGAAGAGGTAATAAAAATAATAAATGAAAAAAGAAAATAATAAGTACTATTGCCTACCATGAGAAATAAGAAAGGAACTAACAAAATGAAAGAAGAATTTTTAAAAATTTTAAGAACAGTTAAAAGAGAAGGAATAGAAGATTTAATAAAATTTATAGAAAGTACAGACTTCTTTACAGCACCAGCTAGTACAAGATTTCATGGAAATTATGCAGGTGGGCTCGTAGAACATAGTATGAAAGTATATGAAATTTTACAAGAAAAAGTAAAAAATGCACCAATAAAACTAAATGTGCCAGAAGACACTTTAAAAATAGTACCATTACTACACGACTTATGTAAGGCAAATTATTATAAAATAGATTATAGAAATGCCAAAAATGCATTAGGAGTATGGGAAAAAGTACCATATTATACAGTAGAAGATACAATTCCATACGGCCATGGAGAAAAATCAGTTATGATGATTACAGAATATATGAAACTAACAAGTGAAGAAAAATATGCTATTCGTTGGCACATGGGATTTACAGAGCCAAAAGAGCAATATGGGACAATAGGGATAGCATATCAAAAATATCCATTAGCATTACTTATGTTTGAAGCAGACTTAGAGTCAACATATTTTTTTGATATATAAAAATATAAAAAAGTTATGTATTAATATCTTTTGAACAAAACATAGCCAGGGCATAACAATCTGGGGCTTGTTCTACAAAATATTAATATATAACTTTTTTATTTAATTAATATGTAAAAATTATTCGTCAATTGAAAAGTTAACTGCAATTTTGAAAAGGTAAAAGCAATTTGTATGAGAAATAGCAATTTATAAGCA
>CALYBE010000085.1 GCA_944393735.1 uncultured Clostridia bacterium | reverse complement strand
ATTGGTATTTCTTCTGCATCATTATATTTTATATTTTCTTTTTTGGCTCCTACTACAATAATTCTTTTATCTACACCTATTTGAGGTGCCGCAATTCCTAATCCTGTTCCATACTCTAGTGTTGATTTTAAATCTTCTATAATGTCTATAATATCTTCATTAATATTTTTTATATTAACTTCATCGCATTGTTTTTCAAGGATAGGTTCTCCTACTTCTCTTACTTTTAAGACTTTGCCCACTTTACCTTACCTCCATACATCTCCATTTATATGCTTAGTTAATGCCATAACAAACGCATTTCTTGTTAAATCAATTCGTGAAACTTCATTTTTTGTTAAATAACTTATTCCACCTTTTCCTTTTCCTAAATCTTTTCCACTAAATATTTTGCCCATAACTTTTCCTAGTTCTGTTTGTTTTATTTCTTCTATGTATTTTTCAGGTATTGGAAATCCTTGACTTGTTCCTATACTTTGAAATCCTTTTGAATTTTCTATTATAACACAATTGATATCAATCCATTCCCCTAATGAATTTGTAATTCCTGCTTCACTTGATACATAAAAGTCTATGTCTAGTTTATTTTCCTTTGCATATTTTTTTAAGTTTTTCACTCTATTTTTAGCACCTTGTAATATTTCTTCATTAAATGGTTGATTTCCTACTTCAGAATCTACTGAAATTCCTTCTATTTCAACATTGTCAAAATATTTTTCAAAAGCCTGTTTTGCTCCTTCTATTTTTCCTGGATTTTTTGTTCCCATTAATATTTTCAATTTTCTTCCATCCCCTTTATAATTCTATATATTTCTCCCCAATTGCTTACTTCTTTTAAATATTCATTCTGTTCTAGTTTTTTCATTTCTTTATCTCTAAAATATATTGTTTTTATTCCATTCTCTGATAATTTTTTACAAACATCATATGAGTCATCTACCATAAAATCTATATTTTCTTTTTGTGCGATTTCTAATTTATCATCTTGTTTCCAATAACATTTATTAAACGACATTCCTTCTTCCTTAAACTTTTCTATTGCAACATCTTTCATTTCTTCTACCATTCCACCTCTTGCTGATATTACAATAAGTTCATTTCCTTCTTTTTGTAACATATTAATGACATCTTTTGCTCCTGGTATTAGTGGTGTTTGCTTAGATAATTTCAAAAAATATTTATTAACAAAATTCATTCTTTCTTCATCAGTCCAGTCATATCTATTTCGTAAATAATGCTCATTTCTATTAATAATTCCACCTTTTTTAAGTTCTATAAAATCATATAAATCTCCATATGTTTTTAATACTCTTTCATAGTCTAATATTACTCCATCTATATCTATTCCTATTTTCATATTCTTACACTCCTAACTCTCTAGCCACACTATATCACATATTTACATTTTCCTCAACAAATTTGCTAAAATCACACTAAATATGTTGGATTTTTAAGCAAAAATAAAGCACCTATTATAAGGCACTTTACTTAGGATTCTCTTTAACTTTTAAATTTTATTTTATAAATTTATATGTTCATCAACATACAACCATATCATATGGTGTGTTGAGCATAGATATATAATCTCTGTAATCCACTCACAGCAACTATTATATCAATTTTCAAATTTCATTTTATATGTTTCCACACTCCATATCTAAAACAACCTTAACATGAATTTCATTTTTTTGTACTTTTTCTAGTCCAAATCTTCCTCTTTTATGAAACATTATTGTATCTTGAAAGCTAGTAAATTCAAGTATTATTGGTAATTCTTTAACTCTAGCGACGCACAAACTTCCACATGACTTGTAAATGGAAACATATCCACAGGTATAATAGTATTAATATCATAATACTCTTCAAAGTCAGCCAAATCTCTAATCAATGTAGCAGGATTACAACTAATATACACTATTTTTTTAGGCATTATTTTCAAAATATTGATAATACTAGTTTTATCAAGACCCTTACGTGGAGGATCAAACATAACTATGTCAGCATTTTTACCCTGCTTATTTATAAGCTCATCTAAAACTACTTCTACATCTCCTGCAATAAATTCTGTATTTTCAACATTATTAGATTTTGCATTTTTCCTTGCAACTTCAACTGCTTCTTTAACTATTTCAATCCCATACACTTTTTTTGCATATTTTGCCATAAATAATGAAATTGTACCAATTCCACAATATAAATCAAATACTGTATCATCTTTCGAAATATGAGCCATCTTAACTCCCAAATTATACAATTTTTCTGCTTGTACGGGGTTTACTTGATAAAATGATAATGGTGAAATCTTAAATGTATATTCTCCTAAAGCATCTTCAATATATCTATCCCCATAAATATTTATATTTTCTTGACCTAATATTACATTTGTGTTTTTCATATTTACATTTTTTATTATAGATCTTATTGTTGGAAACTTTTTTGTTAATGTCTCCACTAGTTTTTTCTCTTGTGGAATTATTTTTCCATTGATTACTAGAATGCACATTATTTGATTTGTTTTTAATCCCACTTTTATTACAATATGCCTAAATAACCCTTTCCTGCTTTTCTCATCATAAATACTTAGTTTATTTTCTTTTATGAATTGTAAAATGAATTTAGCGATTTCTTCTGAAATAGGATTTTGAATTAAGCATTTTTCCATAGGAATTACTTCATGTGTTCTGTTTGCAAATATGCCAATTATAGGTTGTCCATCTTTACTTAGTCCAAATGGATATTGGGCTTTATTTCTATAATAATATGGATTTTCCATTCCTACAACTTCTTGAACTTGTACTTTATTTTTTAATGTTTTATTCACAAGACTTTGAACTGCATTTTGTTTCATTCTTAATGTTTCTTCATATTTTATGTGCCTTAAATTACATCCGCCACATCTTTTGTATGTTGGACAATCTACTTCTTGCCTTGCTTCTGATTTTCTTATAATTTCTAATAATTTTCCGAACGCATGTGATGATAATACTTTTACTATTAATATTTTTACTTTTTCTCCTTTTATTGCCCCTGGTATAAAAATTGTAAAATTATCTATTTTTGCTATTCCTTCTCCTTCAAAACCATTATCTACTATTTCTACTATATATTCTTGATTTTTTTGAATGTTCATCATTTTTCTCCTTTTCTATTCACATAATAATATATAACATTCCATTATAAAAAACAAGCCAAAAATATAGGAAAATCTACAAATAATTTTCCTATATTACATTTTTTAATTTAATGGACTTAACTCTGTATTATCACTTTCTGTGATTCTCAGTTTTTCACCTGGAAATATTAAGTTTGGATTTTGAATATTGTTTAATTCAACAATATGTTCTATTGTAACATTGTATTCTCTTGCTATTTTCCATAATGTGTCTCCTCTTTTTACTGTATAAATTATTTCACCTAATCCTCTTTCTTCATTACCATTTATTGTTGAATTTGTAAGAATTCTAAATATTTCTCCTGGAAATATCAAATTTGGATTTTGTATATTGTTTATACTTGCAATTTCTTGAACCGTAGTTCCATACAATTGAGCTATTTGACTTAAAGTATTTCCTCTTTTTACTGTATAATATATTGTTTCTGTATTGTAATTATTATTATTATCATTACTTGGTATCTCAGATTTGTTTTCTAAAAATATTTCTGAACTGAATAAATTTCTGTCTACTGCTCCACTAATTCCTGCAACTTTTCCTCTATCAGTATATTGAACTCCTATGTATTCTTTCCAACTTGTTTTAATGTTTGTAAGTTCGTTATAATCTCCATAATAAGCAAGCCATAGCTCATAATCTTCTGCTAAACTTGCATCAAATGTATATTGTGCATTTGACAAGTCACTATAAATTATAATATCTTTGTTTGTAAGTTCTTTAACTGTTTCTAAGAAAGTTCTAGCTATGCTATTGACTTCTTCTATGTTATTTCCATTAAAAACTTCATAATCCATTACTAACTTACAATCTGGTGTTTTTCCTGATATTACAGAAGCGAAATAATTTGCTTCTTCTATAGCTTCTTCTTCATTAGTTGCTGTTAAGAAATGATAAAATCCCACTTTTAAACCATTACTTTTAGCATTTTCATAGTTTATGTCAAAATATGCATCTTTTATATTACTGCCTTGGCTAGCTTTGATATATACAACATCTATTCCTGCATTTTTTACTTCTTCATAATTTATATATCCTTGCCAATTGCTAACATCTATTCCTGTATAATTTAAATCTGAGTAGTTTGTGATTGCATGGTTCTCACTATTTCCTATAAGAAAAACTGATGTTAAAGTGACTAATGTTAAAAATATCATTTCCTTTAATCTTTTACACATAAAAATACCTCCTTACATTTATACTATGCAAGACGGTTCTTTATGTTCCATACTGACCCTTACAAATCCTGATATTCTAAATACTGCCTACATTTCTTCTAGTAATGGAAATATCTATATTTCCGTTCGTGGTTTTTGCAATGTTACTATATTATATAATAAACATAAAATTCATATTTTTCTAATTCTTATTACTGTCAAAATCGAATTATCATCTTGACTATTTTATGTAAATATGGTATAATAATGAAGATGAAACGTTTACTCCGTTACATCATAGAAGAATTCAACATCTTAGGTCGTGTGCTAATGCACACAGGAGGAAAAAAATGAGATATTTATTAACACTGCACGCTGGGAATTCTTCAGTTTTCATAATTGTCGAAAACCCGAGGTTTAAAAAGAAGGGTGTCGTAAAGGCTACTCAAGTGGGAAAACTCGAGGGATTCGATGAGAAAAGTCATGAACTCGTCTTCACAGCTTGTGAGCCAATTGAGTTCATTGCCGGCGGTGGCCCTTGGACAATGACAGAGTACAAAGGGACTCTCTAATATCTCTTAAAAAAGATTTATCTTTCTCCCTCTTTATGGGGGAGTTTTCTTTATTTAAAAAATTTATAAGTGTTTTTATCTATTTTCTTATCATATAAATTTCAAAATAAATTTGAGAGTTACACAAGAGTAACGACCTTTATTTTTCCATTAATCAACATAAAAATCAAGAGGTTTTGTTACTTTGCATTACTTATTGTGAAAATTTAGCATACATATTGAAATCTTTTTTTATTTACTGTATACTATTTTTGGGGGATTAAATATGATAATAAAAGTCGAACAAACAAAACAAAATAAATTTGAAATCAAAATTAATAATGAATTAAAATATTTTTCTAGTATGGAGAAAATTCCAGAAATGACAAGTTATAGAAAAGGTAAAGGGACAATAACTAATATTGATGGAAGTATATGTTATACATTATTGCCTTCAGAAAAATCTTCAGTATTTTTTGGAAAGATAAGAAGAAAATATTGCATTTTTAACAGTCTAAATCAAAATTGTGGAACGTTTTATAAATTAGTAAGTGGCTTTTTGAACTCAAAACATGTGATTGAATATGAAAATTATAAATTGAGTTGTTATAGTATATCTATTGGAAAAACACAAAATATTTCAATATATAACGGAGAAAATCAAATTGCTGAGATTATAAAATCTATACAATCTTTAGAAAATTATTATATATTTCTACTTGATGAATATACAAATTTACAGGCAATACTTTCACTTTTTGTTTCTTATTTGGAGTATGAAGATATGCATTCTGATAACACCACTGAAGCAGTGGGTGTTTCCTATACCTTCGACAAGAATAATAAGTTTTATAATAAAAATTGGATAAAAAATAATTTTAATAAAGAAGATATAAATTTAATTACTGAACAAATACAAGAAGAAAGAAAGAAAAGATACTAGTAATAGCATAAAAAAAGCAAAAAATCAACCTTTTACAGTTGATTTTTTGTTTTCGTATGGTGCGACGATATTATCCTTTGGTGCGGATGAAGGGACTTGAACCCCCACGTCGTTGACACTGGTTCCTAAGACCAGCGCGTCTGCCAGTTCCGCCACATCCGCATTTTTTGTATGCAATTAACTTAATTGACAATGTATATAATACCATATTTAAATTTTATTGTCAATAAATTTTAAAATATTTTTTCAACTTTTTTCTATTTGCTAATTAAAAAAGTAAAAGCAATTAAGAAGACACAATATATACTTTACTCTTACATAGCCTTTTAATGTACAA
>CALYBE010000084.1 GCA_944393735.1 uncultured Clostridia bacterium | reverse complement strand
ATTATAACATAAAAAAATATTTTTTCAATATGTTAACAAAAAATTAAACTGAATAATAAATATATATATTAATATTTTGTAGGACAAGACCCGGATTGTTACACCCTAGATATGTTTTGTCCAAAAAATATTAATATATATTATTTCATTACATTTAATTATATATTAATATTTTGCAGGACAAGACCCGGATCGTTACACCCTAGATATGTTTTGTCCAAAAAATATTAATATATATTATTTCATTACATTTAATTATATATTAATAATTTGCAGAACAAGACCCGGATCGTTACACATTTAACCGAAAATTCTTCTAAAAAATCTTTTAATTTTATAAAATTTTCCTTTTTTTACTGTAACTAGTGCCCACTCCCCTGTTTTTATAGATTCTTCTATTGGAACATTTTCTTTAGTTCGCTCTACACTTTCAGCATTATTTTCTTTTTCAAAATTTTCTGGTATATCAGCAATTTTATAAATATCACGAATTCTTTTTTCTGCCTCTCGCAATTTTTCCTCATCATTAGCATAAATATAAGCTAAAACATCTCCATTTTCAACTTTATCTCCAACTTTTTTATTTAATAAAATTCCAACAATATGGTCTATTTTATCTTCTTTTTTTACTCTTCCAGCACCTAAAAAACAAGCTAATTTTCCAATTTCCTCTGCATCGATTTCTTTAACAGTTCCTCTTTTTTCACACATAATCGCCGAATTATATTTTGATTTTTCAAACTTAGATGTATCTTCCAAATACGAAATGTCTCCACTTTGATTTTGAACCATTTCTACAAATTTCTGATATGCCTTTCCATTTTTAATATTTTCTAATAATTTAGCTTTATTCTCCTCAATGTTATTTCCCTTTCCTGCAAGCTGAATCATGTTTGCTCCAAGTTCAAGTACTACTTTTTTTACATCTTCTGGTATATTTCCCTTTAAAGAATTTATTGCTTCAACAACTTCTAACGAATTTCCTACTGCATATCCTAGAGGTTGATCCATAGGAGTTAAAATACATCTTACTTCTTTTCCTGCCAAATCTCCTATTCTTACCATTTGCTCAGCTAGTTTTTTTGCATCTTCTTTTGTTTTCATAAATGCACCTTTACCAACAGTAACATCTATCACAATCTTATTTGCACCACTTGCAATTTTTTTGCTCATTATACTTGATGCTATAAGTGGTATATTTTCTACACAAGATATAGTGTCTCTTAATGCATATATTTTTTTATCTGCTGGTGCTAAATTCAATGTTTGCCCAATCATACTTATTCCAACTTTTTCTACATTTGAAATAAATTCATCTATTCCTATATTTGTTCTATAACCAGGAATTGACTCCATTTTGTCAACAGTTCCTCCAGTATAGCCAAGTCCTCTTCCAGACATCTTCGCAACAGGAATTCCCATTGACGCAATTAATGGTAATAATATGATTGATACTTTGTCTCCTACTCCTCCTGTACTATGTTTATCTACTACATTTTCTCCAAATCTTGATAAATCTAGCACTTCTCCTGAATAAGCCATTGCTATTGTTAAATCTGTTATTTCTCTGTCATTCATTCCATTTATGTATATTGACATAATTAAAGCTGCAGCTTGGTAATCTGCAATTTCACCATTTGTATATCCATTTACAAAATATTCAATCTCTTCTTTACTTAATTCTTTTGAATCTCTTTTTTTAGCAATTATTTCTAAAATATTCATTTGTATCTTCCTTTTTATATAAAATTTTTTATAAAAGTTTTCCTATGTAGTTGACATGGGCCATATTCTCTAATTGCTGCTATATGACTTGCTGTTCCATATCCTTTATGCTTAGAAAATCCATACTCAGGGTATACCTTATCCCATTCTCTCATAATTCTATCCCTTGTAACTTTGGCAATTATTGAAGCTGCAGCTATTGAATAACATTTTGCATCTCCTTTAATAATAGATTCATATGGTATTCCTAATGTATCAATATGATTTAAAGCATCTACAATTATTATGTCTGGCTTTTTTGTTAGTTCATGTAATGACATAGTTAACCCCTTTTTAGTTGCATTTAATATATTAATATCATCGATTTCATCTTGTCCTACAATTCCAACTCCATAACTTATTGCTTCTTCTAAAATCAAATCATAAAGCTTTTCTCTCTTTTTTTCAGAAACTTTTTTTGAATCATTTACTCCTTCTATCATTGAATCTATTGGCATAATAACACTTGCTACAACAACAGGACCAGCTAATGGTCCTCTTCCTGCTTCATCTATTCCACATATATACTTAAAACCTTTTTTTCTTAGTTCTTCTTCATGCTCTTTTAATACAATTAATCTTTGTTCTTCTTTTTCTTTCATCTTTTTTCCTACTTTTTATTTTTTTATTTAATTCTCTAAAAGCTCTATTTGTTCTATAGTATATTTTCCTTCATAACCTTTAGTATTGATGACCTCAACACTTGCATCAGTATCCATTATATATCTTACAATATAATATCCATCTTCTCCATCACTTTTGGCATTGTTTATTCCAAGTTCATTTAACTGCTCTGTTGTGAAATAATAGTATTCACTTAAATTTTCACTATTAATTAATTCTTTAACTTGTTGTGGAAAACTTTCTAACATCTCAGATGTTAATGGTGTTCCTACTAAATATTGTTCTTTTAATGTTTCTAATGTAATGTCATTATTATTTATTTTGTTTTTTTCAAAGCTAACTTGTTCTAATACTTCTTTTGCTTTTACCTGTATTAACAGCATATTTGTCTTAAAATCTTGTAATTGGGTTTTTTGTATCATGTTTTTACTATAATATATTCCAACAATTACAATTATTGCTATTATTATTATTGCTATCATTAATTTTATAAATGTTTTTCCCGCTTGACTTTTCACTTTTTTATCTATCCTTCCCTATAATTGCTTTTACTGTACGTAATATTTTTGTTTTTTGGCTCAAGTTTAAAATTATTTTTTGCTTTCTTTTTACCAATTTTATTATATATGTATTAATTTGTATTTTCAAGATAATTTCTAATTTTTTTACGTTATTTTCACAAAACTGTCACAAAAAGCGAGTATCCTATCAATGAAGTAAAAAAATAGATTTATATATAATCAAAACTGCATATTTAATACAGTTTAGATTATATATAAGAATACATTTTTGAAGGAGGTCTTCTTTATGGAAGAGAATAATAACAATGCAAATTTTGAAGTAATTTCAAGTAAAACTTCAAATGCAAATTTTAAACAAAAAAATAGCAATGGTTTTGGAAAAACAGTATTATTACCATTTATTAGTGGAATTGTGGGATGTTCATTAGTTATAGGAACATGTTTTGGAGTACCATCAATAAGGAAAAAAATAATAGGATTAAATTCTAGCACTATTCAAACATCTACATCAACATCTTCTGCAACAGGAACAACAACAAATTTGATTTCACTTTCAAACTACTCAAATACAGCTATTTTTGCAGCAAACAAAATAGCACCATCAATAGTTGGAATTGAAGTTTCTTATAGTGTGACATCAAATTCTATAAATTCATTTTTCGGATTTGGTCAACCTACTACTTCAACTGCAACAGCAACTGGTTCTGGAATAATAATAAGTGAAGATGGTTACATAGTAACAAATAATCATGTTGTTGATTCAACATCATCAAGTTCATATTCTTATTATGATATCTCAGATGCTACATCTATAAAGATAAAATTGAATAGCCAAATTTATGGTGATGATGCAGTATATGATGCAAAAATTGTAGGTAAAGATTCTCAAACAGATTTAGCAGTTCTAAAGATTGATAAAACAGATTTAACTCCAGCAGAATTTGCAGATTCTAATGAAGTTGTTGTTGGAGAATTCGTAATGGCTGTAGGTAGTCCTTTAGGTTTAGATACAACAGTTACACAAGGAATTGTAAGTGCTGTAAACAGAGAAGTTGAATCAGAGGGAACAAAATATACATGTATTCAAACAGATGCTGCAATAAACCCTGGTAATAGTGGTGGTGCCCTAATTAATAGTGATGGTAAAGTAATAGGAATAAATACTCTAAAATTGTCAGGTACAGGTGTTGAAGGTATTGGTTTTGCTATTCCAATAAATTCTACTCTTGATGTTATAAATCAATTGATTGATTACAATAAAGTTCTAAGGCCATATATTGGTATTACAGGAATTGACTTAGATGAAGCAACAGCAAGAAAATATAATTTAGAACTTGGAATTTATATTAAGAGTGTTGAGGACTTCTCTCCTGCTGAAAAAGCTGGCTTAAAAGCTGGAGATGTTATAGTAAAAGCTGATGGAGAAGATATAACAACTATGGATGAACTTAATAATATTAAAAACTCACATCAGATTGGTGAAACAATTACTTTAACAGTAAATAGAAACGGAAATGAAAGAGACATAACAGTTACACTTGAAGAAACTCCATAATTTTTATAAGTTTTCACTTTAAGTTCACAAAATGAACAAATTTACTTGGTATATTATATGCATAGTCAGTAAATAAGACTGATTAAACAAACATCCCCTTTTATTTTCAAAAAGACCTAAATTTATATTTAGGCCTTTTTATTATTTTTAAACTTTAAGAAAGTTCCTTAAAGTTCAAAAAAAGCAATAATAAAATGAACTTTAGGGAATATTCCTAAAGTTCACAGTTTAAAATTTACATTACAATAATATCCATTTCACTAGTATAATTTTCATTTCCATATGCATATATGATATATAATGCATTATTTTCTCCAATAAAATATTCTGTTACATTATTTATATTATACATATCGCTACTTGCATCTCTTGGATAAACATTATATCCTAATTTTGCTAGTTCTTCTACTTTTTCTTGTACATTTTTTATTTCCGCTTTTATTGTTCTATTAGCTTCTTGTTTTGTTATTCCTTTTAAATCTAGCATTTCTTGAATTGTATATTCTTTTTGATTTGTCAAATCATAATTATATGTTTGTACAATATCTCTTTGTGGATTTGTTCCTTCTTTTAATGTTGACCTGATAACAATGGATAATATGTTATTTGTTACATATGCTCTATAATTTACAGTATATATTATATTTCCATTTTGAGTATTTAAAATATTTTTTGCCTTTTCCTCAAATATTTCTTTAATTTGTCTATTATATTCATTTGTTACATTATTATCTATATTGATATATGGAATATTTACATCTAGATCATAATCATTTAATTTTGCACTTTTTTCTTGATATCCCATGTAAACAATTTCTTCATCTGCTTCAATCTTATCTATTTTATAACTGTTATTTTTTAAATATGTTACTTTATTTTCAAACAAGTCATCAAAAGTATCTTTATATTTTTCTAACTCCTCTAAACTAATTGATCCTGGGTTTTCTTCTGGTTCTTGTGTTTCTTTTTCTTTAAATATTTGTATAAGTATAGCAACCAATATTAATAATATACATATAACTAAGATTGCTATATAAAAAATCTTCATTTTTTTATTATTTTCACTTCTATTTTCTAATTCTGGTATCATTTAAACCATCCCTTTCTTAGGACTTAAAAAAAAGCAAGAATATTATATCCTGCTTCTTAATTTTATATTATTAATTCAGTATTGTCAACCATTATTTCTATTTTTTTCGTATTTTAATTTAGTTGCCATCCCACCTCTTATGTGTCTTTCGGCTTTATTTTCATTCAAAACTTCACGCACTTCTTTTGCAAGGGCTGGGTTTATTTTTCCTAGTCTTTCAGTTATATCTTTGTGTACTGTGCTTTTACTTATTGCAAATTTTTTTGCAGCACCTCTTACTGTGTCTTTAGAATCTATTATATATTGTGCTAGATTAGTGGCACGTTCTTCAATTGTATTTTTGCCTATAATTTTGGGGCTATTTATAGGCATTGTGTGTATTACTGTTCTATTCATTTTGACCCTCCATAAGAATACTTTTGTTAAATTGTATTCTTGTGAAAGCAATGTTAGAACTTATTTATTCTTGTTTTATCTACAAAACTTTTTCATTTACCTTCAACTAATTATCTTGAATTTCATCTTTTACACAACATACATTATAGAATTGTTTTTAAAATACTTTTCCATTTCATCCATTAAAAATCTTTCTCCTTCTTTTCTTACATTTTCTCTATACATATACTTTCCCTTTCCTCTGCCAATCATTAATTCTTCACTAAATAAATTTATAGCATTAGGAAATGCTTCCGCATTTATTGCTCTATGAACATAGCTATATGTCATAAATATTATTTCAAAAAATACACTTTTCTTTACTTTT
>CALYBE010000083.1 GCA_944393735.1 uncultured Clostridia bacterium | reverse complement strand
ATCTGAAACAATATATATAAATGGTGTAGCAACAGAAGAAGAAATTCAAACAGCAAGACATATACGAGTAACAGAGGGAAAACATGTAATACCAGTACCAACATTCGAATTAAAAAAAGACTTCTCTGGATATTTGCTTGACCCACTACAAATTTTTAAATCAAAAGGGCTAGGACAAAAGCCATACATATCAGAAAAAACTATAGTTCGACCAACATTTAGTTATTTAGGAAAATTTACAATATCAGACACAGTATTCAAGCAAATAATTGAATATTTAGCATCAAAAATGCCAGCAATTTATAAAATAATACGAACTAGAGTAACAAGTTCTGACGCAGGACCGAGTATTTATATGGAAGTAACAGTAACATATGGATATAACATGCAACGAAGTTTGAAAGAACTAAAAGAAAAAGCAAGAAAAGAAATTGAAAATTTAACTGCAATGAATGTTGTATCACTAGATATAGTTGCAAAAAATATGTATATACCTCAACAGGATAAAGTAGTAAAAAGATAGCATGTGCAAACACAGCAGTATTAGTCAAACACAATAACACTAGTGCAAACACAGCACTACTAGTCAAACACAAGCACATATAAACACATGACCAAAGAAGAAAATTAGTAAGAAAGGAAGAAGCAAAGTGGTTTTTAAAAAAGTAATTGGAGGAATAGCCAAAATAATATTAAGAATATTTTTCGCAATTGTATATAGACTAAAAATAGAAGGAACAGAAAACATACCAAAAGACAATGAACCACTAATACTTTGTGGAAATCATAGGTCATACTTAGACCCACCATTAATTCAATGTACTGCAAAAAGAACAGTAAGGTTCTTAGCAAAAGACGAATTACATAAAAACAAATTCATAGCATTTTGGATGTACATTTTTGATGGAATATATGTAAAAAGAGGAGACTCAAAAGACATAAAACCAATAAAAGATACATTAAAAGCATTAAAAAACAATGACTGTGTAGGAATTTTTCCAGAAGGAACACGAAATGGTATGAAAAAAGGAGAAGCGTCAAAAGATGGTGCTGCCTTTTTTGCTGAAAGAACAGGAGCTAAAGTAATTCCAGTAGGAATTAGCGGCGGAGAAAGACCATTTAAGAAAATGATAATAAGATACGGAAAACCATTAGATTTTAGTGGTAGAAATAAAAATGAATTAGATGAAATAACAGAAGAAATTATGGAAAAAATAGTTGAACTAACAAAATAACAATAATTATGAAAAAAGAAAGGAAATAAAAGGAAATGAACAACCCAAAAATAAGAAATATAGCAATAATTGCACACGTAGACCATGGAAAAACAACATTAGTAGATGCACTATTAAAACAAAGCCATGTATTCAGAGATAATGAACAAGTAGCTGAAAGAGTAATGGACTCAAATGATCAAGAAAAAGAAAGAGGAATAACAATATTAGCCAAAAATACAGCAGTAATGTATAATGGCATAAAAATAAACATAGTAGATACACCAGGACATGCCGACTTTGGAGGAGAAGTAGAAAGAGTATTAAAAACTGTAGATGGAGTACTTTTATTAGTAGACGCATTTGAAGGAGCAATGCCTCAAACAAGAGAAGTATTAAAAAAATCATTAGCACTAAACTTAAAACCTATAGTAGTAATAAACAAAATAGATAGACCAGGAGCACAACCACAAAAAGTATTAGACCAAGTAATGGAATTATTCATAGAATTAGATGCAAATGATGACCAATTAGATTTCCCAGTAGTATATACATCTGCAAAAAATGGTGTAGCAAAAATGAATTTATCAGACTCAGATGGAGATATGTCATGCTTATTTGAAACAATAATAAAAACAATAAATCCACCAGCTTGTGACGAAAATGGAACAATGCAAATGCTAGTATCAAACATAGACTATGATGATTATGTAGGAAGAATTGCAGTAGGAAGACTAGAAAGAGGAATTATAAAAAACGGTATGCCTGTATCTATCTGTGAAAAAGACGACAAAATATCACAAGGAAAAATATCAAAAGTTTATACACATATGGGATTAAAAAAAGTAGAAGTTGAAGAAGCAACAGCAGGAGATATAATTGAAGTTGCAGGACTTTCACAAATCCATATAGGAGACACAATTTGTGAATTTGACCACCCTGAAAAAATACCATTTGTAGACATAGATGAACCAACAGTATCAATGACATTTAGTGTAAACAATGGACCATTTGCAGGAAGAGAAGGACAATTTATCACATCAAGACACTTAAGAGACAGATTATTCAAAGAATTAGACAGAAATGTAAGCCTAAGAGTAGAAGAAACATCATCTCCAGATTCATTTATAGTATCTGGAAGAGGAGAACTTCACCTATCAGTATTAATTGAAACAATGAGAAGAGAAGGATATGAACTATTAGTATCAAGACCAAAAGTAATAATGAAAGAAATAAATGGTGTAAAATGTGAGCCAATTGAAAGACTAGTAGTAAATGTTCCAGACGACTGTGTAGGAAATGTAATTGAAAAATTAGGTAGACGTAAAGGCGAAATGGTTAATATGGAACCAGCAGAACCAGGACACACAAAAATAGAATTCAAAATACCTTCAAGAGGACTTATAGGATACAGAACAGAATTCCTAACAGACACAAAGGGTGAAGGTGTTATGAACAGCATATTTGACTCATATGAACCATATAAAGGAGAAATTGTAGCAAGAACTAGAGGAACAATAGTAGCATTTGAAAATGGTACATCAATAACATATGGATTATACAATGCCCAAGATAAAGGAGAACTATTTATAGGACCAGGTGTAGAAGTATATGAAGGAATGATAGTTGGACTAAATTCAAGAGGAGAAGACTTAGCAATAAATGTATGTAAAGAAAAACACTTAACAAACACAAGAGCATCTGGTTCAGATGATGCTTTACACTTAGTACCACCAATTCAAATGTCTCTTGAAAAAGCAATTGAATTTATTCAAGATGATGAACTAGTTGAAGTTACACCAAAATCAATTAGATTAAGAAAGAAAATTCTAGACAATAAAGAAAGAGAAAGAGCTGCAAGAAATGCAGCAAAAGCATAAAACAAAAAATAAGCCAAAATCTAGCCTGAATCCTCAAGCTAGAAAATTGTTACGTCATAAAGAAAAAATAAATTTGAAAAATAAGAATTGAAAGAGATGAAAAGGTTGAAAAATAATTACAATTTTGGCTGAGTCAAAATTCATTAAAAACTCGATTGCTACTGCATACTTACTCTGTAACAGGCAAAGCCTTAACAAGCACAGTATTGCCAAAATTTAATTCTTTTCCAACCAGATTTTGTGCCTTTAGGAAGGAATGAAATTAATGATGACAATAGAAAACAAAATGCAAGAAAACTATTCACAAGAACTAGAAAAAATCAAACAAAAAGCTTTAGAAGAGTACATTCCAATAATAATGGATGACACACTTGAAGTAGTAGATAAAATACTAAAAGAAATTAAACCTGAAAGAATATTGGAAATAGGCACTGCAGTAGGATATTCAGCAATATGCTTTGCAAATTACTTATCAGAAAATGGAAAAATTGACACAATTGAAAGAGAAAAAGAAAGAGTAGAAGAAGCAAAAATAAATATTGAAAAAGTTGGAATGACTAGCAAAATCAACATCTATGAAGGAGATGCAGTAGAAATTTTACCAACTCTAAACAATAAATATGATGTAATATTTATAGATGCTGCCAAAGGAAAATACCCATTTTTCTTAAAAGAAGCTTTAAGAATGATAAAACCAACAGGAGTAATTTTAGCAGATAATATTCTTTATAAAGGTTATGTCATGAGTGATTATAATAAGCATAAACAACGTACAGCAGTAAGAAACTTGCGTGAATACATAAAAGAAGTTACTGAAAATCCAAACTTAGAAACAGAAATTCTTGAAGTAGGTGACGGGCTTGCTGTAAGCAAAATATTAATGTAAAAAAATTATATATTAATATTTTTTTGAAACAAAAAGTTTACAAAATTTTATGAAATTATTGACAACTATGCACAAATATGTTAAAATAAATAACTGTAATCCGCTTAATCAAGGTAAATAAATGTTAATGAAAAACTCAAAACCAAGTTATAGCTTGAATAATCAAGCAAAAGCAAGGAAAGTAAGTTTTAAAAAATAACTACCTTTATTGAGGATTAGCGAGTATACAAATAAGGGAGGTGCATTTTTAATGTACGCAGTAATTGAAAGTTGTGGAAAACAATACAAAGTAGCAGAAGGAGACGTAGTATTTTTCGAAAAACTAGACGTTGAAGAAGGAAAAAAAGTAGCATTTGACAAAGTAGTATTAGTATCAGATGACGGAAAAGTACAAGTTGGAAATCCTTATGTTAAAGGTGTAAAAGTTGAAGGAAAAGTAGTTGCACACGGAAAAGGAAAGAAAATCATAGTTTTCAAAATGAAAGCTAAGAAAAATGAAAGAACAAAACAAGGACACAGACAACCATACACAAAAGTTGAAATAACAGCAATAAAAACACCAGCTAAGAAAACTGAAAAAGTAGAAAAAGCTGAAAAGACAGAAAAAACTGAAAAAGCAGAAAAAGTAGAAGCTTAATAAGAACTGTTATAAAACTTTAACAAAAAAACTAATTAAAACTCTATAAAAAGAGAAAACTCAAGAAATTTAAAATTTTAATTTAGAAACTTATTTAAATAAATATATAAAATTAAAAGTGAACCAAATCACTAAAAAGTCGAAGAGAGAAACGACTAGAATAAGAACCGAAAGGAGTGAGAAATCATGGCACATAAAAAAGGTCAAGGTAGTATTAAGAACGGTAGAGACAGTGAATCTAAAAGACTTGGTGTCAAGAGAGCAGATGGTCAATTTGTACTAGCTGGAAACATCCTAGTTAGACAAAGAGGAACAAATGTACATCCTGGAACTAATGTAGGAAAAGGCAGTGATGATACTTTATTTGCATTAGTAGATGGAACAGTTAAATTTGAAAGAAAAGGTAAAGACAAAAAACAAGTAAGTGTTTACCCAGTAAAAGAAAATGCATAAATTAAACTAAAATCATGTAATTTAAAACGTGATATAATAGTTGACATATAAGAAAAAAACAAAAATTAGGACATGGCAAATAATATAATAACTTTACAGAGAATCAAACAAAAGGTGAGAGTTTGAAAGTAAAAATTATTTAGTAAAAATTACTATAGTTACATATAAAAGTAAAACACTAACAAATAACCTATGTTATCACCTAATTAAGTTGCAGAACTGAACATGAATTAAAAAAATTGATTTAAAATTAGCAATTCAAAAAGTAAGTCTTGCCGTAAATCTGCGTTAAAGATAATAATGAGAGAGTAATCAAAAAAATCTTATAAATTAAAAAAATCAGCAATATAAAATATAAAAAATTAAGAAAAATATAGATTACTAAAATAGGTGGTACCACGGAATTTAAAATTCGCCCTAACATACGAAAAAAATGTATGTTAGGGCTTTTTTTCATCTTCTTAAGAAAGTCATCCCATAAAATGGGTGAGTTTCCTTAGTATCAATTAAATATAAAAAGGAGGAAAAAGGATGCAACAATTAAAAATTAAAGGAATTTACAAACACTTTAAAGGAGACTATTATTTAGTAGAAGATGTTGCAAAAGACTCAGAAACACAAGAAGAATTTGTAGTATATAGACGTCTATATGGAGACTGTGGACTATGGATAAGGCCAAAGAAAATGTTTTTATCAGAAGTAGATCACGAAAAATACCCAAATGTAACACAAAAATATAGATTTGAATTACAAGACATACCAATTACAGAAGAAAAAAGCCTCAAAATAAGGTCAACACAAAATCCAAAAAATTATAATTAAGGAGGAATGTACTATGTACAAAAAAGTAGAACTAAAAAACGGATTTGTAGGAATGGAAAGAGAAGTCGCAGAAATGTGGAAGAAAAAAGGAATAATCCAAAAAAACTTTGACATGAACAAAGGCAAAAGATACTTCACATTTTATGATGGACCACCAACAGCAAACGGAAAACCACACGTAGGACATATTGAAACAAGAGTAATAAAAGACATAATCCCAAGATACAAAGTAATGAAAGGATATCATGTAGACAGGAAAGCAGGATGGGACACACATGGATTACCAGTAGAACTAGAAATAGAGAAAAAGCTAGGAATATCAGGAAAAGAGCAAATTGAACAATACGGAGTAGAAAAATTCGTAAAACAATGTAAAGAAAGTGTATTCACATATGTAAAGATGTGGGAAGAAATGACAAACAAAGTAGGTTTCTGGGTAGACATGGATCATCCATATGTAACATATCATAACAACTATATAGAATCAGTATGGTGGGCTTTAAAAGAAATGTGGAAAAAAGGCTTATTATATGAAGGACATAAAGTAATGCCATATTGCCCAAGATGTGGAACAGCACTTTCATCACATGAAGTAGCACAAGGATACAAAGATGTAAAAGACTTAACATGT
>CALYBE010000082.1 GCA_944393735.1 uncultured Clostridia bacterium | reverse complement strand
AAAAGGAGTCAAGAAATTTAAGTATATATCTCAAATCTCTTGACTTCTTTTATTTTATTATTGTTATTTTTTTAATTTGAAAATATTATTAATGTAAAGTATTTCTAGCATTTATCAATTATTTCCTTAATTTGCTTATTTATTTTTTCTATATCTACTCCTTCTATTTCATCAGTGTCTGAAATATTATATTTTTCTTTAATATCAATTATTCTCCTAACACTTCGATTAATCCTACCTATTTTTATTTTACCTTTATTTACTAAATTAAATACCCTTTCTATAGCCTTTTTTTCTTCTTCTTTGTTAAATCTAAAAACTATTATATCATTTCCTGCTTCAAAAGCCTTTTCGATTGCTAAACTAGGTCCATAAACCAGTTTGATTGCTCTCATTTTTAAGTCATCTGTGAAAATCAATTTATTATATCTATATTTTTTTCTTAAATATTTTCCGATAAATTTTCTTGATAATGATGCTGGGTAAATTCCAGTCACACTTCTTATTAATAAATGCCCTATCATTATAGCATCTGCCCCATTTTTTATTGCTAGTTCAAAAGGATACATGTCCTCATTCTCTATCTCAGACATTTTTTCTTTTATAATAGGCAAAAAGATATGTGAATCTTGTTTTGTTGCTCCATGTCCAGGAAAATGTTTTACTACAGATATTATCCCGCTTTTCTGTAATTCTTCCATTACAGTTATTCCGTATTTGCTTACATCTTCTTTATTTGTACCATAACATCTATCTCCAATAGGATGAGAATTTTTAAATCTTTTTATATCTAAAACAGGTGCGAAATTTAAATTGAAACCAGATTTTTTTAATAATTCTCCTGTGATTTGGGCAGATTTTTTAACTAGTTCTAGCCCTCCAACTGTTGCTATTTTATTGGCTGGTGGAAGATTTAAAATTTCTTTTGGCATTCTATTTACCCTTCCGCCTTCTTGGTCTATAGCAATAAAAAGTGGTATTCTATTATTTTTATTTAATTCTTTTAGGTCTTTTATTAGTTTTAACATGTCTTGATATGTGCTAAAATTCTTTCTATAAAGTATTATTCCACCTACTTTGTATTTTGTTATCATCTCTTTTACTCTGTCTGTTATGTAGTTGGTGTCCATCCCTATCATCAACATTTGACCTATTTTTTCTTGTATTGATAACTCGTTTATTTTCACCTTTTTAATCCTTCTTTTCTATATCACATTTTTTATTGGTCAGATAAATTATATCATGTTTCTTTATTTAATACATCCTTTTGTGAAAAAATATTGAATTATATTGTTCAATTATATATAATTAAATATATTAAAAAAGTAAAAAGGAAATGTTTGTATGTTAAATTTAATAAAAAATGAATTAATAAAAATATTTAAGAGAAAAAACATTTATATATTATTAGCTATTCGGCATTTTAATTGTTATATTATATAATATCTTTCAAATGATGAATTCGTCCAGTATAGATATTACTAATCAATATAAAAGGGCATATAATAGTGACAATATATATTTAGAAAATTATCAACAATCAAAAGAAAATGAAGATTATAAAGATGCTATTGAAAGAATACATTTAGAAAAATATGCTATTGATAATAATATTAAATACAATATTTTACTAAATTCTCAAAATAAAAATGCTATTCTACCACAAGATGCACGAATATTATTAATGAAAGTTTTTGATAATTTTGATATTTTAATTGTTTTTTTAGTTATATATTTGTCTTGTACTATTCTTACTGAAGAATATTATATTGGAACTATAAAAAATCTTCTAACAAAGCCATATACAAGAGTTAAAATTTTACTTTCTAAAATTTTAACAAATTTTTTAATTATTATATCAGTTGTAATTATTTTAGTAGTTATACAATATTTATTAGGTGGATTATTATTTGGTTTTGAAAGTTATTCTTTAGAAGCAATAAGATATAATACTTTTTCACAAGACATAGAAACTATGAATCTGGCACAGTATATGTTAGTAGTTTCTTTATCAAAAATACTTATGTATATAATATTAAGTGGATTTAGTTTATTATTTGGAATTATTACAAATAATATGGCTTTAAATATATTAATATCTCTAGGAATATATTTTTTATCTACTTTCAAGACTTTACTTAATAATATTACTAAATATTTATTTATTTATAATTGGGATATAAGTCAATACCTTTTTACAGATAATGCTTCATTACAACAAGCTTTAATAATTTCTGGTATAAGTTTATTAATAATATTTTCATTCCTTATTTTCATATTTAAAAATAAGGATGTAAAAAACATGTAATGAAAGGGGAATTTTAATGGAAATATTAAAATGTACAAATTTAAAAAAACAAATAAAATCTAAAACACTTGTTGAAAATATATCTTTTTCAATAAATAAAGGTGATGTAGTTGGATTTATTGGACCAAATGGTGCAGGAAAAACAACAGTTATAAAACTTATTTTAGGCCTAATAAAAATAAGTGAAGGAAAAGTATTTATAAATGGATTTGATATTGAAAAGGACTTTACAAAAGCAATAGAAAAGGTTGGGGCAATTGTTGAAAATCCAGACCATTACATGTATTTATCAGGATATGACAATTTAAAAATAACAGCAAATAATTATAAAAATATATCTAATCAAAGAATAGATGAAGTTGTAAAAATAGTAGGTTTAGAAAAACGTATAAAAGACAAG
This sequence comes from uncultured Clostridia bacterium, assembly GCA_944393735.1. Taxonomy (GTDB): domain Bacteria; phylum Bacillota; class Clostridia; order TANB77; family CAG-508; genus CAG-269. The sequence goes on along the minus strand of CALYBE010000082.1, from coordinate 3,918 downwards.
GTTTCAACATATTCACTTGGAATGAGACAAAGGCTTGGAATTGCAGAAGCTATTATAAATAACCCAGAATTACTTATACTAGATGAGCCAACAAACGGATTAGATGTTGAAGGAATAATAGAAATAAGAAATTTAATAAAAAGTTTGTCACACAAAGGAATGGCAATTTTAATTTCAAGTCATAATTTAACTGAAATTGACAATTTGTGTAACAGAATCATAGCAATAAAGAATGGAAAAATAGTAGCAGATGAATCTATTGAAAACTTTACAGCCATTTCAAATGAAAATTCATGTGTCTTAGAATTGAATAATACTGATAATTTAAAACAAGTAATAGGTGATTATAAATTTGAAATTATATCACCAAATAAAGTAAGAATTTATATTTCTAAAGAAGAAGTTTCAAAAATAATTCAAAAGCTTATAGAAAATAAATATCAAGTTTATTCAGTTCAAGAAGAAAAAATATCATCAGAAGAAGCCTTTATAAAAAAGGTAGGTGAAAACGACATTGGTTAAATTAGTACAAAATGAATTAATAAAAATTTTTAAAAGGAAAAGTATATATTTTTTGTTTATTTTATCAATAATAGCGATAATTGTTTACAATTATAAGAATCCTGACCAAAATGTAATAAATTATAGAGGAAGTAAAAATATTCCTGTTGATAGTGACGCTTTTTTAAACAGTATAAAAAATAATACAGAGAGTTATATTTATTCATTAGCATATAATGAATTTGCCAAATTATATAATGAAGTTTTTGAAGAAAACTCTTGGCAAAGATATGCTTTAAATGAAGAAAGAGGTAGTTATGCTTTTGAAAATATTTTCTCAGATTATAATCAAGATATTATGGAATATTTAATTAATATTAAAGATTATGAATATAATCCAAATACGCAAACTACATTGGAAATATACGAAACATCAAAAACTAAATTTAATAAATATGTAGAAGCTTTAAAATCAAATGACTGGAAAAATTTTGTCAATTTAAAAATTAAAAATTTAGAAGAAAGAAAAAACACACAAACTCTTCTACCTGAAGAAATAAAAGAAATTGATTTTGAAATAGATTGGTATTATTTAAGATTAAATAATAATATTGTTTATAACGATAATATTATTAATCAATATTTAACGGAATATAAAGAAGATTATTATAGCATTATTTATAAAGAATCTCATATAGATGAAAGTTCACAAGCAGATATTAATGAATTCAATAACAATAAAGCTAGATTAGAATTATGCAAATATGCCATAGAAAATCATATAAATTATGATATGTCAGATGAATATAATCTAATTTTAATTAATAAAATAGATGCCAGAATTTCTCTTATTAGAACTTTTAGCCATTTTAATATTATACTAATTATTATTACAATTTACATTTCGTCCACTACAATAACTGAAGAAATAACCAAAAAAACAATAAAAAGCGTTTTAACTAAACCACACAAAAGAAGTACTATTATAATGTCTAAAGTAATTGCATGTATGATTACAATAATTATTTCAATGATTTTTATTGGTATAGTTCAATTTTTCGTTGGAGGTTTTATTTTTGGATTTGATAGTTATGCTAATGGTTATATTGGGTATGATTATAATAATGATAAAGTATTTACTATGAGCTCACTAAGTTATCTTATTATAAGTGGTTTTACTAAAATTCCTGAATATATAATAATTAGTTTGTTTTGCATTTTTATTGGCATTTTTAATAAAAATATAGCTATGTCTATGATTTTAACATTAATTATATGTATATTTGCTAATACTGCTTTAGCAGAATGGTCTAAAGTGGATGCTTTATCTAAAATTACAAGATATTTTATAACAAATAATTGGGATTTTAGTACATATCTATTTGGAAATATTTCAAATGTTAATGGAGTAAACTTATGGCATTCTCTTCTTATATTTTTAATTTATTTAACTCTACTAGAAAAAATAACTATTTCTAAATTTAAGAAATTAGAAGTTTAATAAAATCAAAGTAAAAAAAATAAGAGATAATTTAATTATCTCTTATTTTTGGTGGGCCAAAAGAGATTCGAACTCCCGACCCCACGCTTAGAAGGCGTGTGCTCTATCCAACTGAGCTATTGACCCTTGTGTTTTAACACTTAAATATAATAACACAATTTATGCATAAAGTCAATAGTTTAAAGAAAATATTTTTCGGATTTTTTTGTATTGCATTTTTAGAGTGGTAACAATCTATTCGTGTTTATACAGAAACTTTTTGGTTTTGTTCTGGAGTTTCCTCTAAAAGTTCAGGTTTCTTCAAATATTTAACCAATTGCTTAAATGATGTAGCATAATAATAACCATCGCAAATTCTTTCATCTCCTACAAATGCAATTGTGATACATTTTTCTTCATGTATTTCATCTTCTTCATAAATATAGCTTTTCTTCTTTTTTCCCATTGAGAAAAACATGCTTGTAGTTCCAAAGTTATATAAATGATGATATATACTGTCAATTCCAAGAGAACCTACATTTGTTAGAAATACACTTGTATGAAATGGACTTGCATTTATTAAGGATTTTGGCATAATTCCATGTTTATCTAAAAAATTCAGAAATTTAACTGCTGATAATATTACTCCATTTGGAACTAGACTTAAAATCTTTGCAGTTTTATCCATACTATTTTCTGTTTTAGTATCTTTATTTTCTCCTACTACAGCATCTAATTTTTCTTTTATTTCAAGTATATTTTCTGTTCCTTCAAAAGGTATTTTGGTTACTGTTTCTTGACCATCATCTGTAAGGCTCTTCTTTATTGCAAGTGAAACAAAAATTTTATTTCTTTGATATATTGTTCCGTTTTTAGCAAATCTATTTAAACGTGGCCTTTCATGTATTATTCTAACTAAGGCGGCATAAATTATATTCATATATGATAATCTTATTCCTTCTACCGCCTTTTTATCTATATATTCATCTAATGTTTTTAAAGGTATATCTTGCTTAAAATATACTTCTGAGTCGCACCTTTCTAGCATAATACAAGGTATTACCCTAAATATTGGTGGTAAGTTTTTTACTTTTTTGCCATCTGATCTATGTCCAAACATGTTTATTTTTTCCCCTTTATTTTGTCTTTACGAATTCCTTCATTGTAAAAAATTCTTGTTAATTTCCAAGAATTTTTACATCAACATTGTACATTTTGTATTTATTTGTTGCTTCATCTATTTTAAATTCTATTAAAGTGTTTTCAAGTGATTCACTATTTTGTCTTAAATCTGTTGTAAAATATAACTTAATTTCTGGTATTTCTACTTTGTTTTTTACAATTTCTTTGAAAGCTTCTGCAGTATGTCTATCATCTTCACATACTAATATTAATTGTGGCATTGTAGAATATCCAGAATCTCCTGGTACAAAGTTATCATAGAATTCTTTATACATTGTCATTTTATCTACTAATTTTTTTTGCCAATCTGGTTCTCTTCTTATTACTTCAAATAAGAAATTGATTGATTTATTATTTTTAGTTAATTTTATGCCTCCACCTGTAGCTTTGAAAACTTTGCCTGAAATTTTAGCATTTAATGTTGGTTTTACAACATAACCATCACATGCTTTTACTTTTCTTAAGTATGCAATTATTACTTGATTTCCTGCAAGTCTTTTCTTTATCATAGGAACAGGTTTTACATTATCTGTTTGTTGCCATTTACATTCTATTTCTTTTGAAGTTAATAAATATTTTCCCATTTTTTCAAGACAATATATTCTGTATATTCCTTTTCCTTCTTCTGATGTAAAATAATATCTTGTTAGGATTTTTGACTTTACTAGTTGGTCTAATTTGTTGTTTAATTTGTCTTGTGATTTTGGGTCTATTCCTTTCCATTCTAGCATTTGGTATAGTTGTCTAGATGTTAT
>CALYBE010000081.1 GCA_944393735.1 uncultured Clostridia bacterium | reverse complement strand
TCATTTTTTCTCCCTTCGCTTTTTATATTACTCATCATCTCACTTTTATACTGATAGAAATGCTTCTTGAGGTACTTCTACATTTCCTATTTGTCTCATTCTTTTCTTTCCCTTTTTTTGTTTTTCAAGTAGTTTTTTCTTTCTTGTAATATCTCCACCATAACATTTAGCAAGTACATCTTTTCTCATAGCAGAAATTGTTTCCCTTGCAATAATTGTGCCTCCAACTACTGCTTGTAATGGTATTGTGAATAGATGTCTTGGAATTACTTCTTTTAATTTTTCTACCATTTTCTTTCCTCTTGTATATGCATTATCTTTAAATACTATAAATGATAATGCATCAACAGGTTCACCGTTAACATATATGTCTAGTTTTACAAGTTTTGATTCTCTATATTCTTTAAATTCATAATCAAATGATGCATATCCTTTTGTTTTTGATTTTAAAATATCAAAAAAGTCATATATTATTTCATTTAATGGCATGTCATATATTAGTGTTACTCTGTTTTCATCAAGATATTTCATATCTATAAAAATTCCTCTACGGTTTTGACATATTTCCATAATATTTCCTACATATTCTTTTGGTGTCATTATTCTTGCTGTTACTATTGGTTCTTCCATATATGAAATTTCTTGTTGAGGAGGTAAGTCTGATGGATTATATATATCTAATACTTCTCCATTTGTTTTATGTACTTTGTATATTACTGATGGAGCTGTTGTTATTAATCCCAAGTCAAATTCTCTGTCAAGCCTTTCTTCTACTATTTCTAAGTGTAATAATCCTAAAAATCCACATCTAAAACCAAATCCTAAAGCTGCTGATGTTTCTTGTTCATATTCTAATGCTGCATCATTTAATTTTAATTTTTCAAGTGCTATTTTTAAATTTTCGTATTGGCTTCCGTCTATTGGATATAATCCACAATATACCATTGGTGTTACTTTTTTGTATCCTGGCAATTGCTCTTCTGCTGGGTTATTTTTTAATGTGACTGTGTCTCCAACATGTATATCTGTCAAGCTTTTTATACTTGCTGCTATATATCCAACTTCTCCTGCTTTTATTTCTTGTACTGGCATATACTTTCCTGGTAAAAAGTATCCAACTTCAGCTACTGTATATGTTTTTCCTGTTGCCATCAGTTTGATTTCATCTCCAACTTTTACTTTTCCATCAACTACTCTAACATATGCTACTGCTCCTTTATAATTGTCATAGTATGAATCAAATATTAGGCATTTGGTTTTGGCATTTTCATCTCCCTTTGGTGCAGGTAGGTCTGTTACTATTCTTTCTAATACTTCATCTACATTTAATCCGGATTTTGCTGAAATACATGGTGCATCCATTGCTGGAATTCCAATTATTTCTTCTATTTGATGTTTTACTTCTTCTGGTCTTGCGTTTGGTAAGTCTATTTTATTTATTACTGGCAATATTTCTAGGTTGTTGTCTATTGCTAAATAAACATTTGCTAGTGTTTGGGCTTCTACTCCTTGACTACTATCTACAACTAGAATTGCTCCGTCACATGCTGCTAAACTTCTTGATACTTCGTAGTTGAAGTCAACATGACCTGGTGTATCTATTAAATTAAATATATATTCTTGTCCATCTTTAGCTTTATATTTCATTCGAACTGCTTGAGATTTTATTGTTATTCCTCTTTCTCGTTCAATGTCCATATTGTCAAGCACTTGTTCTTCCATTTCTCTTTGTGATAATACTCCAGTTTTTTCTATTAGTCTGTCTGCTAGTGTTGATTTACCATGGTCTATATGTGCTATTATGCTAAAGTTTCTTATATTTTTTTGGTTCATTGTTCCTATAATTGTTAATCTCCTTTTAATTTATTTAATACATATTAAATACAATTTTATTCTCTTGTATTATAACATAATTATATCAAAAAAATCAACATTTTTTATGTTCATTTAAGGATTTCTACTTTCTTAAGAAGGTGGAAAAAAACTTAGTTATTAAACTTATTTTGTTTAATAACTAAGTTTTCTTAAATTTGTATGTTTTTATTTAACTACCTCTACAGGTAAATATCTAACTCCCCATGCTAATGCTTCTGCATGTGAATTCATATAAATATCTATTCTATTTCCTTGAATAGCTCCTCCTCTATCTTCTACTACATAAGTACTTCCACCTATGTTTAATTTTGTTCCAAATGCAAATTGACTAGATGTTGCAACTGTTCTACCTGCTGTAGCATGTGTTCCAGATGCAGTGATTCCATTTGTTTTTCCACAGCATAAAGCGCATGAACAATAAGCTGTTACTTTAAAGATTTTGGTTGTTCCTGACGTAGAAGTTGAAGATGTTCTTGATGATATAGATCTTGTTGTTACGTTTTTTTGTACTTGTACAATTCTGTCAACAGGCTCTTTTATTATATTTTCTGAAAGAACAGTTCTTTCAATTTCTTCATCATTTTGATATTTTATTTTATATGTTACTTCTTTTAAGCCATCTTCTCCTTTTTGTATTACTTTATTTTTTGTGTCAGTTGCACCCGCTGATGCATCTTTGGTAATTGTTTCATATGGTATTATTTCTTGCTCTATAACTATTTTTTCTATTATTGGTGAATAGCTTTTTAGTATTTCATCTAATGTTGTTTCAACTCCACTTTCTGAAATTTTGGCTATTTGTACTTCTTGTACTGATTTATTTGTTATTACTATTTTGTTGCTTTCATTTAATTCTTCATTTAAATCTGGAGTTACTCTTTCGTCATCTTCTAATATTATATTATTGTCTTCTAGTATCTCTTCAACATTTGTTTTTGTAGTTAAAACTGTCATTTGATATCCATTAGACATTGTTATTTCAACTGTTCTAATGTTTATGTCAGTAGCCATTACGGTTACTCCTAGCATTAAGATGATTATTAAGCTTACACCAATGATTTTCGTAATTGAGATAGATGCTCTATCTTTATTATTTTTCGAAATCATAATTCCTCCTTAATGACATTTTCATTATACACTTTTTGTTTTTTTTTGTCAAATTTTTTGTTTTTAGGTTACCAATTTCCGTAAGTCTTAGAAATTCTTGCCATTTATTATATTATATGCAGCTTGTCCTAAAAATATTTTAAAATATTTTTTTATTTTTTTTATTTTTTTATTTTTTAATGCATTTTAATGAACTTTAAAGAATCTTTCTAAATTTCAAAACGAAGAAAAAAAGAACTCTCAAAATGAGAGTTCCCTAAGTGTTTACTATATTTTAAAATTTAAAAATAATTATTTTCTTATTTCTGCAGTACATTTCTTGCAAACAGAATCAATAACTTTATTAAGTAAATTATTAACTTCTTCATCTGTTAAAGTTTTTTTACTATCTGCAAATGTTAAAGAATATGCAATTGATTTTTTTTTTTTTTGTACATTTGAACCAGTATATACATCAAATACTTCAATGTCAGTAAGTAAACTTCCTCCTGCATTTTTTATTACTTTTTCAATATCTTTTGATTCTAAATTTTTAGCAACTATAAATGCAACATCTTTTTTTACATTTGGGAATTTTGAAATTTCTTTATATTTCATTTTTCCTACTTTCTTTTTGAATAATTCGTCTAGGTTTATTTCAAGTACAAATACATCATCTTTTGTAACATTTGGATGTATTTTTCCTATTATTCCTACATTTGTGCCATTTACATTTATATATGCACCTTGACCAGGATGCATTTCTTTTGGCAATTCTTGTCTTGCAAAAGTGTATCTTCCTGCATATCCAAGATAATCAAGAATTTCTTCTGCGACTCCTTTGATTACGTAAAAATCAACATTTTTATTATTGTTTAATCCTAAAGCATATCTTCCTGTCATTAATGCACATAGTTTTGTGTCTTCTCCATATATTTCACCTTTTTTATAGAAGCCTTTTCCTATTTCAAATATTGATACATCTTTTTGTTCACGTGCTTTATTATATTCGTATATTTTATATAATGATGGTATCATACTATATCTTAATGTGTTTCTATCTTCAGTTAATGGGTCTAGTAGTTTTAAAGGTTCAAACTCATCTAAAGTGTATTCTTTTACTTCTTTGTCATTAATTAACACATATGATAATGTTTCTTTTAAGCCTAGAGCTACCATTTTGTTACGAATTTCTCTTTGTGTTTTGTCATAACTTCCTTTTCTCATTGGAACTACTGGAAGTTTTCCTTTTATATTGTCAACTCCAAATATACGGCTTACTTCTTCTATTAAGTCTTCTTTTATTGATATGTCTAGTCTTCTTGTTGGAACCTTTACAGTTACTGTATCTCCTTTTACGGTATATTTGAAACCTAATCTTCTAAATACATTTAATATGTCTTCATTTGAAATAGTTGTTCCTAATACATCATTTATATTTTGGAATTTTATGTCTATTTCTTTGTCATTTTTATTTGTTGTGTCGTATTTTACTATTCCTGTAACAACTTTTCCATTTGCGTATTCTTCTAATAATTTACATGCTCTTTCAATTGCCATATATGTTCTATTTGGGTCAAGTCCTTTTTCAAATCTGTTGCTTGCTTCACTTCTTAGAATTTTCTTTGAGGTTAGTCTTACTTTTACAGAGTCAAATATTGCTGATTCAATTATTACATTTTTTGTGTTTTCTTCAACTTCTGTTTCTAAGCCTCCCATGACTCCTGCTAGACCTACTCCATGTTTTGCGTCTGCAATTACTATATCTGTGTTGTTTAATATTCTTTCATTTCCATCTAGTGTTGTTAGATGTTCTCCTTCTTCTGCCATTCTTACTACCATTTTATTTCCAAGTCTATCTGCATCATAAAAATGTAGTGGTTGGCCAAGTTCTAGCATGACATAATTGCTTATATCTACTACATTATTTATTGGTCTTATTCCTGAAGCTATTAATCTATTTTTAATAAATTTAGGACTTTCTTTTATTTCTACATTTTCTACTTTTTTTACTAATAGCATTTTACAATTTTCTGTTTTTACTTCTGCTGTAAAACTTTTGTTTATATCTTCTCCTTGTTCTTTGTGGTTTAAGTCTACTTCTTTTACAGGCTTATCATAAATTGCTCCTATTTCATATGCCATTCCTAATATACTTAAAAGGTCTCCTCTATTTGCTGTTAAATCAAAGTCTATGACATTATCATCTAATCCTAAATATTTTATTGGGTCTTCTCCAATTACTGCATCTGCTCCTAATTCTGCTATTCCTTCTTTGTCTTCTGGTTTTAAGAATTTATTGTCCAATCCTAATTCTGCAATTGAACATAACATTCCATTTGATTCTTGACCTCTTATTATTCCTCTTTTTATTGTTTTTTCTGGTAGTTGTGCCCCATTTAAAGCAACAATTACTTTTATTCCTTTTCTGGCATTTGGGGCTCCACATACTATATTTAATATTTCATTTCCTATATTTACTTTGCACAAATGAAGATGATCTGAATCTGGGTGGTCCTTGCATTCCACAATTTCTCCAATTACTAGTTTTGTCGCATTTATTAGTTTTCCAGCTGAATCATATTCATTTCCCACTCTTGTCATATCTTCTGCTAATTGTTTTACATCTACATCTATATCAACATAGTCTTTTACAAAGTTTGTGCTTAATTTCATTTTTATTTTCCTCCTTTAGCTTTTATTCTTCATCTTTTCTATCAAATTGTGATAGGAAACGTATGTCATTTGCATATAAGTATCTCATGTCTGGTATTCCATATTTGAACATTGCAAGTCTTTCTAGCCCTGTTCCAAATGCAAATCCACCATATTGCTCTGGATCATATCCATTCATTTTTAGTACATTTGGATGTACAATTCCTGAACCTAGTACTTCTATCCAGCCTGTTTGCTTACATAAACTGCATCCTTTTCCTCCGCATTTGAAGCAACTTACATCTACTTCATATGATGGTTCTGTAAATGGGAAATAACTTGGTCTGAAACGTAATTCACAGTTTTTTCCTATTAATGTTTTTACAAATACTTCTAGTGTTCCCTTTAAGTCTGCAAGTGATACATTTCTTTCTTTTTTGTCTATTACTAATCCTTCAACTTGTCCAAATTGATGTGAGTGTGTTGCATCATCTTCTCTACGATATGTTTTTCCAGCACAAATCATTCTTATTGGTGTTTTTTCTTTATTTGCTATCATTGTTCTTGCTTGAACAGATGATGTTTGTGTTCTTAATAAATATTCATTTGTTATATAAAAACTGTCTTGCATATCTCTTGCTGGGTGTCCTTTTGGTAAATTTAGTCTTTCAAAGCAGAATTCGTCTGTTTCTAGTTCTGGTCCAGAAACTACATCATATCCCATTGATACAAATAAATCTTCTATTTCTTCTATTACTCTGTTTACAGGGTGCTTACTTCCTCTTTGGATTTTTGTACTTGGTAATGTGATGTCTATTGTTTCACTTTCTAGTTTTGCTTGTAATTCTAATTCTTTTAGTTTATCTTCTTTTTCTTGTATTGCTTTTTCTATTTGATTTCTTACTTCATTTACTAAACTTCCTATCTTAGGTCTTTCTTCTGGTGACAAATTTCCCATTCCTCTTAGAATACTTGTTAGTTCTCCTTTTTTTCCTAAATATTTTACTTTTACTTCATTTAATTTTTTCATTGCATTTTCTATGTCTTCTTGTGTTTTTTCTTTGAAATTTTTTAATTCTTCTGATTCTTTTATTGT
>CALYBE010000080.1 GCA_944393735.1 uncultured Clostridia bacterium | reverse complement strand
GAATCGAACCGGCACGGGAGGTTAAGTCCCGCAGGATTTTAAGTCCTGTGCGTCTGCCAGTTCCGCCACATCTGCATGTGTTATTATCTGGCAAATGCCTAACGACATAAGCTATTATAATCTTTAAAACATGATTTGTCAATAGAAAATTAAAAAAAAGTTGAAAAATATTTAACAATTTGTTATAGTTCAGACATAATTTTATAGAAAAGTCCGAAATGGTGATATATAAATATATTTTCCTCAAAGACCTATAGGAAAACCTCAGCTATGTTTTTGATAAAAAAATTTATATTTCAACATTTCGGACGATTTAAATTTATGTTATACTGAATTGTAACAACAATTTAAAAAAAATTCGTATAATAGAAATCAATTTTACAAACTATTCTTGCATCTTAAATTCATCAACACTTTATACTTTAAAAACAACCATTAAAATTTTTGTCCAGAAACTAAAAAATAATATTGAAAATTCGTTTGATATAATGTATAATAGGAAAGAAATTGATTTAAAATTAATTTTATTAAGTACTGCAATAACAGAACTAAGACATAAAATCTATTAAAAAATATTCTTGAATGCACTTCATTTCATAATTTAAAATAAACAATAAAAATTCAATAATATGGAGGAAAAAGATTAGTTAAAAAATATAAACTAACTAAGTTAAATAAAAATGAATAAATCAATAGTAAAAGATATAATAGAATGGATAATATGCATAATAGTAGCAGTAGTAATAGCACTACTTATAAGATACTATATTGGAACACCGACAATAGTAAAAAAAACATCAATGTCTCCAACATTAGTTCAAGATGATAGATTATGGTTGAATAGGTGGGGAAAAACTACAGGAGAATTCCCAGAAAGAGGAGATATAATAACATTTGAAGCACCAAGCCAAAACCAAATATTTGAAGATGAAGTAGACTTAACAAATCCGGTGGCAAAATATGAATACGAGCCAGAAACTTTATGGGAAAACTTCAAATATAATGTATTAGAAAAAGAAAAAACAAGCTATATAAAAAGAGTAATAGCATTACCAGGAGAATTTATAGAAATTAAAGATGGAGCAGTTTATATAGATGGTAACAAACTAGAAGAAAACTATTTGCAAGATGGAGTTATTACAGACATGATGCAAGGCATTGGTTTTGAAGGATGCTTTACAGGATTTACCATACCAGAAAACAGCATATATTGTTTAGGTGATAATAGAGAAGGAAGTACAGACAGTAGATCTTTTGGATGTATACCATTAGAAAAAATTGAGGGAAAAGTAGCATTTAGATTTTGGCCATTTTCTAAATTTGGAGAAATTGACTAATAAAAAATCAAAAAATCAATTTAGAAAAATATAAGAAAATAAAAAATCACTTAAGAAAACTAAATAACATGAAGGGAGGAAATTAGTTAGAAATATAAAACTAGCTAAGTAAACAAAAAATGAATAAATCAAAAATAAAAGATATAATAGAATGGATAATATGCATAATAATAGCAGTAGTCCTAGCATTAGTTGTAAGATATTATATAGGAACACCTACAATAGTAAAAATGACATCAATGTCACCAACACTAATTCCAGACGAAAGATTATGGTTAAACAGGTGGGGAAGGACAACAAAAAAACTTCCAGAAAGAGGAGATATAATAACATTTGAAGCTCCAAGTACAACCAAAATCTATGAAGATGAAGTAGACCTATCAAATCCAGTAGCAAAATACGAACATGAACCAGAAACATTTTGGGGGAAATTTAAATATTACGTATTAGAAAAAGGAAAGACAAGTTATATAAAAAGAGTAATAGCATTACCTGGAGAATATGTAGAAATTAAAGATGGAGCAGTTTATATAGATGGCAATAAATTAGAAGAAGATTATTTACAACCTGGAGTTGTGACTGATATGGTACAAGGACTTGACTATGAGGGATGTTTTACAGGATTTACTGTACCAGAAAATTGTGTATTTTGTTTAGGAGACAATAGAACAGGAAGCACAGATTGTAGGTCATTTGGATGTATACCATTAGAAAAAATAGAAGGAAAAGTAGCATTTAGATTTTGGCCATTTTCAGAATTTGGTAAAGTAAACCAAAAAAAATAAGGAGCAAAAAAAGTTGTTTGAAAAAATAATAGGAAACAATAAAAATAAAAACATTTTAGAAAAATCAATTAACTTAAATAAAACATCACATAGCTACATATTTTGGGGAACAGAAGGAATTGGTAAAAAAATTATAGCAACTGAATTTGCAAAAAAAATATTATGTTTAGAAAAAAAAGAAAATAATTGTAGATGTAAATCTTGCATAGAATTTGACTCTAATAATAATCCTGACTTTCAACTAATAGAGCCAGAAGAAGGAAAAATTAAAATTGAACAAATAAGAGAAATGCAAAGGACTGTAGCAGAAAAGCCAATAATATCAACAAAAAAAGTTTATATCATAAATGATACAGATACAATGACAAAAGAAGCACAAAATTGTTTATTAAAAACACTAGAAGAGCCACCAGAATATGTAACAATAATTTTAGTATGCTCAAATGAAGATAATTTATTAAGTACAATAAAATCAAGATGTACAAGAATGCATTTTGAGCCACTAGAAATAGAACAGATAGAAAAATATCTAAAAGAAAATTATCCAGAGGAAAATATAAATCACAATATAGTTGAACTTTCACAAGGAAGTATAGGCAAAGCAATCAAATTAAATGAAAACAAACAATTATATGAAAATATAGAATCAATTTTAAAAAATATAAAAAGCAAAGATTTGATTGATATAGTTCAAATGTCAGAAGAAATATACAAATCCAAAGAAGAAATAAATACTATACTCGAATTTATGAATGTACTAGCATTAAAATTAAGTGAACAAGACATCAGATACATAAAATGTATAGATATTATAGAAGAAACCAAGAAAAGACTAAAAGCAAACAGTAATTATGATATGTGTATAGATAATTTGTTGTTTAATATATGTGAACAATTTAAAAAAATAAATCACTTTGATAATATAACACTAAGAAGAAAGGACGTATTTAATGAAAAAAATAATAGGAGTTAGATTTAAAAGGCTAGGAAAAATATACTTTTTCGACCCAAAATGGTTAGAAGTAAAAAAAGGAGAAAATGTAATTGTCGAAACTGAACAGGGGGAAGAAATCGCTGAAGTAGTTGTGCCAAGTAGAATGATTGAAGAAGAAAAACTTACAGCACCACTAAAAAAAGTTTTAAGACTTGCTTCACCAAGAGACATAAAACATGCAGAAGAATGCAGACAAAAAGAAAAAGAAGCTTTTGAAGTATGTAATAAAAAGATAAAAGAACATAATTTGCAAATGACATTAACAGACGTAGAATATAAATTTGACAATAGCAAAATATTATTTTACTTTATAGCTGATGGAAGAATAGATTTTAGAGAATTGGTAAAAGATTTGGCTGCAATATATAAAACAAGAATTGAATTAAGACAAATTGGAGTAAGAGATGAAGTAAAAAGAATAGGTGGGAATGGAGTTTGTGGTAGAGAACTATGTTGTTGCACATTCTTAAATGATTTTGAAACAGTATCAATAAAAATGGCAAAAGAACAAAACATATCTCTTAATCCATCTAAAATTTCTGGAAACTGTGGAAGATTAATGTGTTGTCTAAAATATGAGCAGGAAGTATATGAAGAAAAACTAAAAAAATTACCAAACATCGGAGCAATAGTAAAGACACCTGATGGTCAAGGTGAAGTAGACTCATTAGAAACTTTAAAAGAAGTGGTTAGAGTTAAAATAAAAGATGGTGATATTTTTAAATTTAGAAAATATGATGTAAAAGATATAACAGTAATTAAAGATGCAGTCAAAGAACAAGAAGATGAAGAAGAAAAAGAATTTCACAAAGAATTAGAAGAACTTGAAAATTTAGAAACAGAAGATAAAAAAATTAAAGAAAATAACTAAAAATCATTAAATTTAAATAGAAAATTTTACTTTAGCTGTAATCTTAAAATTTATAAAAAGATATATAGTGAGAGGTGGTGAAAAAAATGGCATATAGAATACAAAGTGATAAATGTATAAGTTGTGGGGCTTGTGCTGCAAGTTGTCCAGTTGGATGCATATCACAAGGTGAAACATGTTTCCAAATTGATGAATCAGCATGCATTGGATGCGGAACTTGTGCAGGGGTTTGTCCTGTAGAAGCACCAATAAATGCAGACAAATAACATTTATAAAAAGGATGTGTAGAAATAATTTTACATGTTCTTTTTTTATTTTTTTAGTGAATAAAAATAAATAAAATAAATATATATTTAATAGTTAAAAGTGTTAAAATGATTTAACACTTTTACTTATCAAATAGCAAAATTGAGGTTAATATGATAAGACTAGGAGTCATATATGGAGGAATATCAACAGAACATGATATTTCAGAAATGTCTGCAAAATCTGTTATAGAAAATTTAGACAGAGAAAAATATGAAATACATGAAATTTATATAAATAAATATGGAAAATGGTTTGAAGTCAAAAATCATCAAAAAGAAGAAGTCTATAATCTAGTATGGTTACTAAAAGAATTAGATGTAGTATTTCCAGTATTACATGGTAGAGGAGGAGAAGATGGAACAGTACAAGGACTGTTAGAAATGTTACAAGTTCCATATGTAGGTTGTGGAGTATTAGCTTCAAGTATTGGAATGGATAAAGTATATACCAAAATTATATTTGAAAAAGCAGAAATTCCACAAGCCAAATATATTTATATTAAAAAGAAAAATGAAGGATATTTTATAGTAAATCAAAATTTTGAAGAAGAAGAATTGCAATTAAAAAAAATAACATCAATATTAAAATTCCCCATTTTTGTAAAACCATCAAATTCTGGTTCATCAGTAGGAGTAAAAAAAGCTACTAACAATGGAGAATTAAAAAATGCAATAGAATATGCAGGACGATATGATGATAAAATCTTAGTTGAACAAGGAATTTCTGGCAAAGAAGTAGAATGTGCAATATTAGATGGGAAAGAAATAAGCGCTTCTACAGTTGGAGAAATACAGTCAGCTGAAGATTTTTATAGTTTTGATGCTAAATACAATATTCCAGAAACCAAAACCATCATTCCAGCAGATATTAAAGAGGGCAAAAAAGAAGAAATTAAAAAACTTGCAATAAAAGCCTTTAAAGCAATTGATGGAAAAGGTCTTGCAAGAGTGGACTTCTTTGTTGAAGATGAAACAGAAAAAATCTATATAAATGAAATAAATACAATGCCAGGATTTACTAAAATTAGTATGTACCCAAAATTATTTGAAAATGAAGAAATTACATATTCCCAACTTTTAGACAAATTAATTGAGACAGCACTTTAAAAATGGCGAGAATACTAAAAAATAGCAAGAATACTTGCTATTTTTTACATTTTAATATAAAATACAACAAGAAGAGCACTATAAAAAGCAATTCACATAACTAAAAAGAAAACTAAAAAGGTGATATACATGTATTTAAAAAGACTAGAAATGCAAGGATTCAAATCATTTGCAGACAAAACAATATTAGAATTTATGCCAGGAATAACAAGTGTAATAGGTCCAAACGGTTCAGGAAAAAGTAATATATCAGATGCAATAAGATGGGTACTTGGAGAACAAAGCATGAAAGAGCTTAGAGGAGCCAAAACCCAGGACATAATATTTGCAGGAACACAAAATAGAAAATCACTCGGATTTGCAGAAGCATCACTAGTATTTGACAACACAGATGAAAGCTTACCAATAGAATATTCAGAAGTGACAGTAACAAGAAAAATCTATAGAAGCGGAGAAACAGGATATTATATAAATAAAGTACCATGCAGACTAAAAGACGTAGTAGAATTATTTATGGACACAGGAATAGGACGAGATGGATATTCTATAATAGGGCAAGGAAAAATAGATGAAATATTAAGTAACAAATCAGAAGATAGAAGACACATTTTCGAAGAAGCATCAGGAATAGTAAAATACAGAGCTAGAAAAGAAGAAACTGAAAAAAAGTTAGAACAAACAAAATTAAATTTACTAAGAATAAATGACATCTTAACAGAAATTGAAAATAATTTAGAACCATTACAACTTCAAGCAGACAAGGCAAAAAAATACTTAAATTTGAAAGAAGAATTAAAAAACATAGAAGTAGGTCTATTCATATATAATATAGAAAAATGCAAAAAGAACTTAGAAGAACTATCAAATGATGAAGAAATAATGAAAGGAACACTAAATCAAGAAGAAGGCAAACTTGAAAAAATTAAAATCCTAAAAGAAGAATTAAAAGATAGTATAGATGAAATCACAACACAAATTGAAAGAATGCAAAATATTGGGTTTGAAAGCCAAAAAGAAATAGAACAACTAAATTCAAATATAAATGTAGCAAACGC
Organism: uncultured Clostridia bacterium; assembly: GCA_944393735.1. Classification (GTDB taxonomy): domain Bacteria; phylum Bacillota; class Clostridia; order TANB77; family CAG-508; genus CAG-269. The sequence continues at coordinate 417 of CALYBE010000080.1, read as the reverse complement.
AAAAATTCAAAGCAATACAGAAAATTCTGAAATATATGAAACAGAAATAACACAACTAGAAGAAAAAATACAAAATTTAAGAGACGACATAGAGCAAAAAAATTCAAAAAAAGACAACTTAAAACAAAACAAAGAAAAATTTGAAAATCAACTAAAAGAAAAAGAAGCAGAACTAGCAAAACTAACAGAAAAATTAAGTTCAAAAGAATTAGAAATTGAAAAATTAAAAAAACAAGTAGAAGAAAATGTAGACAAAAGGTATGAACTACAATCAGAAATAAGTACAAAACAAGCAAACATAGACAACTTTGATAAAAGAATGCAACAATTAAAACAAGAAGTAAATAATCAAGTTCTTGAACTAGATAAAATAAGAATAAAAAAAGAAGACATTACAAAAGGCTTTAATGAGATTGA
>CALYBE010000079.1 GCA_944393735.1 uncultured Clostridia bacterium | reverse complement strand
TTATTATTTGTTTTTTTATTTTCTTTAATCTTTTCTAATTTTTGTTTTGCTTTTTCTACCTTTTTTTCAGCTTTTTCTGTTTTTGTTTGTACTTTCTCTGCTGTCTTTTCATCTTTAATCTTTTTCTTAACTTCTTTTACTCTTTCTTTTTCTTCTTTTTCTCTTCTTCTATTTTCTTCCCACTTTTTATTAAATTCTTCTTTTTCCTTTTGTTTTTCTTCTTTTTTGTCTTGTTTTATTGCTTCTTTTCTATCTTTTTTTGACATCTTACTTAGTTCTTCTTCTCTTTTTGCTTTTAACGCTTCTTCCTTTTTAGTTTTTTCTTTAACTTCTTTTTCTTTTTGACTAATAAGTTTTAGGAATGCATCTTCTAATGTAATTTCTGATTTCTTAAGTTCTAATATATTTATATCGTTTTTAGGGAACAAATTAAATATTTCTTTTCTTAAATCAGTTGATTTATCTGCAGTTAATTGATATTGCTTTGTTCCATCATTTTTTTCTTTAATTAATTCAACATTTTTTAAATTTTTGATTTTCTTAGAAACTTCGTTTATCTTGTTTTTTTCATCTTCTACTGTAACATAAATACTATTTTCTTCTTCAAATTCTTCTTCTAAATGACTTGGAGTGTCTACAGCAAGCACTTTTCCTTTATTAATTATTATTACTTTTTCACATATTTGGCTCACTTCAGATAATATATGTGAACTTAGTATTACAGTATGATTTTTACCTAATTTTCTAATTAACTCTCTTATTTCAGTTATTTGTTTTGGATCAAGACCTACAGTAGGTTCATCTAGTATAAGTACCTTTGGATTGCCTATTAAAGCTCCTGCTAAACTTACTCTTTGTTTATAACCACGAGATAAATTTTTTATTAGCTTTTTTTGAACATTTGTAAGTCCTACTTCTGTTAAAACTTTGTCTACGCTTTCTTTTTTCTCTTTTCTCTTTACGTATTTTAAATCTGCCATATAATTGACAAATTCACGAACTGTTAAATCATAGTAAAGAGGTGTACTTTCTGGCATATATCCTATTTGTCTTTTGACTTTTTTAGGATCTTTAGAAATGTCATAATCATTAACAATAATTTTACCATTTGTAGGTTCTATAAAACCTGTTATCATATTCATTGTAGTACTTTTTCCTGCACCATTAGGTCCTAAAAAGCCAACAATTTCATTATCTTTTATGGTAAAGTTAATATCATCAACTGCTGTAAAATTACCATATTTTTTTGTGACATGCTTTACTTCTATCACTTTTTTTACCTCCTTAGGTCTTTTTTTAAGGATTTGCCTATTTTAAGCAAATCCTTATTTTTAATAAATATTAACATTTTATGTTTTTTAATTCAATAAATTTTAAGTTCTTTTCACAAAAAATTTACATTTATATAGCTATTTTCCTTTGATTTACATATTAAAGAATGCTTCATATGCTTTATATGCCATATATACATCATATTTACAAGTTACTTCATATGGGGCATGCATTGAAAGTACTGGAACTCCGCAATCTATAACATCAACACCTTTATTAGCTAAGATATAAGCAATTGTTCCGCCTCCGCCGACATCAACCTTTCCAAGTTCAGAAATTTGATATTTAATATTATTTTTCTCCAAAACATTTCTAACCCAAGCAACAAATTCTGCATTAGCATCAGATGCACCAGATTTTCCACGAGCACCAGTATATTTATTAAGACCAACGCCTCTACCAAGGAATGCAGCATTAGTTGAATCAGAAACTGAAGAATAAAGTGGGTCAAAACCTGCATCAACATCAGCTGAAAGCATTCTTGAGAAGCAGAATACTTTATCTAATAGATTTGGACGATTTTCTCCTGTTTTATTTAATAATTCAGAAATGAAATAGTCAAACATATGAGATTCCATACCAGTATTACCCATGCTTCCAATTTCCTCTTTATCTGAAAGTATACAAACAGCTGTAGTTTTTACATTTTCTAGAGACATCATAGCAGCAAAAGAAGTATAAGCACAAATTTTATCATCTTGACCATAAGCTGCAACCATACTACCATCAAAGCCTAAAGAGCGAGCTTTAAAAGCAGGAACAACTTCAAGTTCAGAACTTAACAAGTCTTTTTCTGTAATATCATATTTCTGATTTAAAATATTCAAAATATTCAACTTAATTGCATCAGATTCTTTGCCATCTCCATAAGGAATACTTCCAAGTAGAAGATTTAAAGCCTCTCCATCAATTCCATTTTTCAATTTTTTCTCCATTTGTTCTTGAGCTAAATGTGGTAATAAATCGGTAATTACGAAAATAGGATCATTTTCATCTTCACCAATATTTACATTAATTTTTTCTCCATTAGTTTTAACAATAACTCCATGAATACTTAAAGGAATAGTAGTCCATTGATATTTCTTAATTCCACCATAATAATGTGTTTTAAAATATGCAAATCCATTATCTTCATATAGAGGATTTGGCTTTAAATCTAATCTTGGTGAATCTATATGAGAACCTACAATTTGAAGTCCATTTTCTAATTTTTCAGACCCAATAATTGCTAAATACATGCTTTTTTCTCTGTTTACAAAATATACTTTATCTCCAGGTTTTAAAGTATCAAATGTTGATAAATCTCTAAAACCTTTTGACTCTGCAATTTCTCTTGAAGTTGCAACAGCTTCTCTTTCTATTTTTGACCTATTCAAAAAGTTCATATAATCATTGCAAAAAGAGTAGATAGCTTCTTTTTCCTGAGCATCTGCATCTTTCCAACCAATTTCTTTTTTGTTAAAAAGTTTTTCTTTCAAATTTTCTTCCATTGTTACCTCCTATTATTTTTATAATTTTAAATTATAAAATGATTTTATTTTGAACTTAGTATATCACTTTAGAATTTATTTTTCCATAGATTAGAAAAAATATTCTATATTACTGTGATAATATTAAAAATTAGATAAAACATGGTATTTAGACGTTTATTGACAAATTTTACCTAATAATATATAATAAAAATAAAGGAAGGGGTGATACATATGAATAAATTAAGTAAAATATTTTTAATTATCATAATTGTATTGGTGGTTGCTCTTACAGGAGTTACAATTTCATATTTTAAAGTTAGAAAGGCTGCTCAAGAAAATTTGAATAATTACTTAGATGCACTTAAACAAATAACAGAATTGAAAGGAGAAATGGATTCTGACACTTAGGTGGATTTCAAATAAGGGTGATTTTCTATTAATTGGATATAGAAAGTCACTTTTTTTCATATTCTTAGGAAAATCATCACATGAAATGGAGGATGTTCCCTTATAAGATGGTTATGGAAGAGATAGATTTTCTTATGAAACATTGTTGCTTAAAAAATCTTTTGCTTTGGAATATGACTAATTTACACATAAAAAAATAAAAAAAACTTGACAAAATAGGATAGTTTGCATATAATAGAATATATTAATAAAAAGGAATGAAACAAGTATGGAATTTAAAAAATTATTATTAGTTAATTGTTGTTGTATGAAGTAATGCTCTATCTACTTGCTTGTAGATATGGGTATTAATTGTCATGTCTACAATAGTTAATGAATAATATTATTATATAAAACTATGTGGACACTTTATAATGTTTACATAGTTTTTTTGGTAATAAGAGAAAAAGGTTGAGAAAAATTACAAATTTAGCTGTACTAAAATTCAATTTTTTTCGACCTGAGTTGCGACTCAAGAAAGGAATGAGAAAAATGAAAAGTTTAAACAAATTAATAGGAAATACACCTATGATAAAATTGAACTATGAACTAGAAGGAGAAAAAAGAAGTATATATGTTAAATTAGAATATTACAATTTAACAGGAAGTATAAAAGATAGAGTAGCTTATTATATAATAAAAAATGCAACAAAAAGAGGAGCACTAGTTGAGCATATGCCAATAATAGAAGCAACAAGTGGAAATACAGGAATATCATTATCTGCTTTAGGAAGATACTACAACCACCAAGTATACATATATATGCCAAATTGGATGAGTAAAGAAAGAGTAAACTTAATGAAAGCATATGGAGCAAAAGTCATTCTAATCTCAAAAGAAGATGGCGGATTTATAAGATGTGTAGAAGAGTCAAAGAAAAAAGCTAAAGAAATAAATGGATTTTTAGCTAATCAATTTGCCAATAATGATAATTTTTTAGCTCATTATGAAACGACAGGAAAAGAAATAATAGAGCAATTACCAGAAAAAGCATATGCATTTATTTCAGGTGTTGGAACAGGTGGAACTTTAATGGGAATAGGTAAAAGATTAAAAGAAGAATTTAGAGATTTTCAAATAGTAGCATTAGAGCCAGACAAGATGCCAATAATATCTACAGGAAAAATAATATCTAGACATAAAATAGAAGGAATAGGTGATGATTTTGTTCCAGATTTAATAGATAGAGATGCAATAGATGATATTGAATTAGTAAATGACAATGATGCAATAAACATGTCAAGAAAAATAGCAAAAGAGCTAGGACTAGGAGTTGGAATATCTTCAGGTGCAAATATAATTGCATCAGCATTATGGCAAAATAAATTTAATAAACCTGTAGCTACAGTTTTTGCAGATGATAATAAAAAATATTTATCAACAGAGTTAATGGATGAAATTCAGAATAATGAAGAATTTGTATCTAATAAAATAAAACTATTAGGATATGATGAAATATAATAAAGAAAAAATGCATGTTTTAAATGTTTCAAAAACAATGAAAGTTATAAAAATTTAAAGGAGGTAATAAATATGAAAATTTACAACACAATGACAGGAAAAAAAGAAGAATTTGTTCCAATTAAAGAAAATGAGGTAAAAATATATGCATGTGGAATCACAGTATATGACCTATGCCATATAGGCCATGCAAGGCAAGCAATTGTATATGCTATGATAGCAGACTACTTGAGATATAGAGGCTATAAAGTAAAATATGTGAGAAACTATACTGATGTAGATGATAAAATCATCAAAAGATCAAATGAACTAGGCAAGAATGCACTTGAATTCTCAGAAGAGCAAATTAAAGAAACTGAAAAAGATATGGCGGGATTACATGTTACAGATGCAGATGTTTATACAAAAGCATCAGAATACATAGACAAAATAATTGAATTTGTTTCAAAACTTATTGAAAAAGGATATGCATATCCTACAAAAAGAGGAGATGTATATTATGAAGTAAGAAAATTTCCTCAATATGGAAAACTATCACACAGAAAAGTCGATGAACTTTTAAACGGAGTACGTGTTGAAGTTGAAGAAGGCAAGAAAGACCCTCTTGATTTTGCTTTGTGGAAATCAGCAAAGCCAGGAGAAATCTCATGGGATTCACCTTGGGGAAAAGGCAGACCTGGCTGGCACATTGAATGCTCTACAATGATACTAGATACTTTAGGCGAAACAATTGACATTCACGGAGGTGGCAGAGACCTACTTTTCCCACATCATGAAAACGAAATTGCACAAAGTGAAGCTCTTACAGGTAAAAAACTTGCTAACTATTGGACTTATTGCGGACTTATCAAAATTAATGGCGAAAAAATGAGTAAGTCTCTAGGCAATTCTTTAACAATAAGAGACGCACTAAAAAAATATAATTATGAAGTAATAAAATATGTCATGTTTTCTAAACACTATTCTTCAGATATAGATATTTTAGATAGTGATTATCAAGTAGCGGAGAATCATTTGTACTACTTCTATACAACAATAAAAGCAATGCTAGAATTTGCAACTCGTTTTGAAGGAAATGAAAATGAAGAAGGGCTTTCAGATGATATTTCAAAAAATATTATTCCAAATTTTATTGAGGTAATGGATGATGATTTTAACACATCATCAGCACTAGCTAATTTACATTCTATTTTTAAATATGTAAATAATATTATGAAGGGCGCAAATAAAGGTAATAGAAAAGCAACCGCAAATACTATATTAAAAATATATAAAGAATTGCAAAACTCATATTCAGCCGTTTTAGGGCTATTTGAGCAAAAACCAGAAGAATTTATATCAGAGCTAAAAAATAAATATCTTATGAAACTTGATATTGATAAAGATTTCATTAATGAACAAATCCAAAAAAGAGCAGAAGCAAAAAAAGCTAAGAATTTTGAACTAGCAGATTCAATTCGTGACAATTTAAACGAAAAAGGTATTATTTTGAATGATGGAGTTGATGGAACTACTTGGGATGTTAAAGCACTTTATAAGATTGGGTAATTTTATTTAGGGTATAGGGAAGTTCTTTGATTTTCCTATACCAATCCAATCTATTAACAGCAAATGAATTTTAGATGACTAAAGATAAAAAAAGCAAATTAATAAAAGAGATGAAAAAGTACTTGAAAATTTGTAAAAAAAGAAGTATAATAAGTAAGTATTGAATTTGCACCAGTAGCTTAGCTGGATAGAGCACTCGGCTACGAACCGAGAGGTCGGGGATTCGAATTCCTCCTGGTGCACCATATGCAAAAAGTCATTTTAATGAAGAGAAATCCTACTAAAAATTTATGCTATCTTCATATCAAGCATAATTAATTCATTTTGTGCTATTTGCCTTTGTTCCTTTGTCATATTGTACCTCCTAATTATTTTCTTTTTTAATTGCTCAATAACTGCAAATATATTTTCTTTTTGTTCTTTTGATAATTCGTGTCTTAATTTTCTGCATAATGTAAATTCTGCTATGTTTAATGCGTCCGCTAGTTGCCAATGTTTTATATTGCTTTCTTTAAGTGCTTGTCTAATATCAAGATTTTTCATTTGTTTTTGCCTCCTTTCTGACCAAAAAAATAGGTCACTAAATAAACAGACTATAAAATCAATTTATCTAGTAACTTATCTTCTTTGAGCTTCGATTACTATATGATTTCATATAATCTACTTATTTAATGACCTCTTTTTGAGTCATAGTTAATATTCAATTTTAATTATTTTGTCATTGCTTTTGCTGACAAATATATTTATCATATTTTTTATTAAAAGTCAATTATTTGTTTTGTGAATTTTCTGTGAACTGCTGAAATATAGG
>CALYBE010000078.1 GCA_944393735.1 uncultured Clostridia bacterium | reverse complement strand
AGATGAATACAAGTTAGAAGACTTAAAACAAAAACTTGTAGACTTAGGGTATGTAAGATGTGATTTAATTGAAGGAAGAGGACAGTTCAGCATAAGAGGTGGAATTGTAGACATTTCAGTAACAGAAAAATATGGAATCAGAATTGAATTCTGGGGAGATGAAATAGACTCAATAAGATATTTTAATATTATAAGTCAAAGATCAACTGAAACTTTAGACAAAATTTCAATTTATCCAGCACATGAATATTTATTAGAAGATAGCATAGATGAGGTTGTTAAACGAATAAAAAATACTATATATAATGAAAAATTTCAATCACAAATTGATCAAGACATAGAAATTATTAAAGAAGGAAACTATATAAGCAAAATAGATAAATATCTAAATGCATTTTATAAAGAACAAGAAACTATAATAGATTATTTGACAGAAAAATTTTTAATTGTAATAGATGAACAAAATAAAATAAAACAAAGAATAGAGAATGTCAACAAAGACATTCAAAATGTAATACAAAGCTTATTAGAAAAAGATAAAATCACACCAGAAGCACTAAAAAATATATTAAATTTTGAACAATTTGAAGAAAAAATTAAAAATAAACAAACAATATATATAGAAAAACTTGATGATGAAGTAAAAATGCAAGTAGAAAGATATAGATGGACATATAAAGAAAAGAACTTCTTCAAAAGTGAAATAGAAATATTATTTAAAGAATTAATAAAAGCACAAGAAGAAAAAAAGAAAATCTATATATTAGCAGAAACAAAAGAAAAAGCAAAAAAGATATGTTCATTACTAAATGAACAAGAAATTATAAACAAATATGAAGAAAAATTAGACAAAACCATTATTGTAAAAAACAATGAAAGCTTGGTAACAGTAAGTGTAGGAAAATTATCAGCAGGATATGAATGTTTTGACATAAATCAACTTGTAATAACAACACAAGAATTAATAGAAGGAGAAAAAAGAAAAACATATAAATCATCAGCTTTTAAAGAAGGAGAAAAAGTAGTATTTGCAGATTTAAAAATAGGAGACTATGTTGTACACAAAAATTATGGAATAGGAATATTTATTGGTGTAAATACTATTAAAGCAGATGGAACTACAAAAGATTATATAAAAATGAAATATTATGGAGACGACATTCTATATGTTCCAACAAATCAATTAGACAGTATAAGAAAATATATAGGTGGAGATGAAGGCGGATTAAAGATAAATAAGCTAGGCACTAAAGAATGGCTAAAAACTAAAGCAAAAGTAAAAAACAATTTAAGAGAAGTAGCTCGAGATTTAATAGAACTATATGCCAAAAGAGAAAAGTCAAAAGGATATGCATTTTCACCAGACACACCTTGGCAAACTCAATTTGAAGACAGTTTCCCATATCAAGAAACAGATGACCAACTTCGTTGTATAGCTGAAGTAAAAAAAGACATGGAACTTGATAAACCTATGGATAGATTACTTTGTGGTGATGTAGGTTATGGAAAAACAGAAGTTGCAATTAGAGCTGCATTTAAAGCTGTAGTGGATGGCAAGCAGGTAGCATATCTAGCTCCAACAACAGTACTTGCAGAACAGCAGTATAAAGAATTTAGAGATAGAATGTCATCATTTGGAATAAGAGTTGAGGTTTTAAATAGATTTAAAAGCAAAAAACAACAAGATGAAATTGTAAAAAAACTAAAAATGGGAGAAGTAGACATAGTTATTGGAACGCATAGAATATTAAGCAAAGATGTTGAATTTAAAGATTTAGGATTATTAATAATAGATGAAGAGCATCGTTTCGGAGTAAAAGCAAAAGAAAAAATCAAACAATATAAAACAAATGTAGATGTACTTACAATGACAGCAACACCTATTCCAAGAACCTTGCACATGTCTATAGTAGGTTTGAGAGATATGTCAGTAATTTACGAACCACCATATAATAGAAAACCAGTCCAAACTTATGTATTAGAATATGATAAAGAAGTAATTAGAGAAGCAATAACAAAAGAATTAGAAAGAAAAGGTCAGGTATTTTACTTATTCAATAATGTAGAAAAAATCATGCAAAAAGCAGATGAAGTATCTAAACTAGTACCTGAAGCAAGAGTCGCATATGCACATGGCCAAATGACAGGAAATGAAATAGAAGATATAATGGAAGAATTTGTTGAAGGAAAAATAGACATTTTAGTATGTACAACCATTTTAGAATCTGGAATAGATATTCCAAATGCAAATACAATAATTGTAGAAAATGCAGATAGAATGGGACTAGCTCAATTATATCAAATAAGAGGAAGAGTAGGAAGGTCAGATAGACAAGGATATGCATACATTACATATAAAAGAGACAAACTATTATCAGAAGTTGCAGATAAAAGATTAAAAGCAATAAAGGAATTTACTGAATTTGGCTCAGGATTCAAAATAGCAATGAGAGACTTAGAAATTAGAGGAGCAGGAAGTCTATTAGGTGAAATTCAACATGGTCATTTAGAACAAGTTGGATATGATACTTATTGCAATTTACTAGATGAAGTTATAAAAGAAATGCAAGGAGAAACAGTAAAACCAGAAATTGATGTTCAAATAGATTTAGATGCGACATGTTATATTCCAGATGAATACATCTCAGATTCTAGTCAAAAAATTGAAATGTACCAAGATATAGCATTATGCAAAAACGAAGAAGATATTCAAAATGTAATAGATGAAATGATAGATAGATTTGGCAATATGCCAAAAGAAATTGAAAACTTAATTGAAATCGCAAGAATTAAAATTTTGTGCAAAAAGCTTAATATTAGCAAAGTGCAAGGAAAGAAAAATTTTGTACTATTCATATTTGAACCTGGAGAGATTAAAATTGATATAGATGGACTTGTTAAAAAGTATAAAAATAAGATTAAGTTTACTCAAGGAGTAAAGCCTCAAATTACTTTAGCATTAGATAATGTTTCTGAGCTTAAGATGTTGCGTGAAGTTAAAGAGGTTTTGACAAATATGCAAAACAAAGGGGTTGAAAAATAATTATGCAAGTTATTTCAAGCAAAGAAAATGAAATAATAAAACACATCAGAAAATTAAAAGACAAAAAATATAGAGATGAGTGTAATGAATATATTATTGAAGGTGTGAAACTTGTTGAAGAAGCGGTTAAAGAAAATGCTAAAATAAAGCAAGTAATTATATGTGAAGACACTACTAGAACATATGAAATTCCAACACATACAATGTTAGAGATTGCCAAATATGACTGTATATATGTAACAAATAAAATATTTAACTTAATTACACAAGTAACTAATCCACAAGGAATAATGGCAATAGTAAAAAAAGACTCAGAAAATAATGAAATTGACTTTTCTCAAGACATTATAGTAGTATTAGATGATGTGCAAGACCCAGGAAACCTTGGAACAATACTAAGAACTGTTGATAGCATTGGGTTAAATCAAATTATTGTATCAAAAGGAACAGCAGATGCTTATAATTCTAAAGTTGTTCGTTCAACTATGGGAGCAATTTTTAGAATTAAAGTAATTGAAGTAGAAAATTTATCAGAAACAATAAAGCAAATGAGAAAACACCGTTTTAAATTATTGGTAACATCTTTACAAACTAATAATAGTATATATGATATTAACTTCAATAAAAAGATTATTGTAATTGGAAATGAGGCAAATGGTGTTTCAGAGGAGATTCAGAACATGGCAGATGAAAAAGCTAAAATTCCTATGCTTGGAAAAACAGAAAGTTTGAATGCTTCTGTTGCGGCTGGAGTTGTTTTATATGAGTATGTAAGGCAAAAAATAAGCAAAAATACAAAATAAAATGTTACAATTCATAGCATATAGAAATATTATATAAATTTTGATATATTAATATTTCATAAATTTTTCGGCTTAATACAAAAATTAAGAATTTCTAAAGTAAATTTATGGCACCCTTTCACTTAGTCCTCGCTACGCTCGACGCGAACATTTTCCATAAATTTATTAAAGAAATTCTAAATTTTTTCAATCACATTCAAAATTTATTCAATATTAATATATCAATATTTTAGATTACAATTTATAATTATAATATGTGAATTGTAACAATAAAAGTTTTATTTAATAAAATATCTTTGGGAAAGAGCACATTAAAAATAATGTGCTCTTTTAAATATCAGCAATTAGAAAAAAACAGAAATTACCAATATTGATGAGTAAGTAGATCATTCGAAAGACCTAGAAAATATGAAAATACTTTCTCCCGATTAAAATAATTATAACACAAGTCAACATAAATCTTTGTAAAAATATGTCGATAAAATAAAAAAAGTTTACTCAAATGAACCAAAAAAGACTTGCATTTTTTGTAATAAAGTATTATAGTAAAAATCATGTTGAAATAAACTCAATAGTATATTTCATAAAACAAAAGAGAAAGGGGGAGATAAGTTGAAAAACTTTTTTGGAAGCATCTTTATAAACCGCGACGAGCTTGAAGAAGCTGGTATAAACTATCCAATAAAAGTAGAATATTATAAAATAATGAATGAAGAAGAAAAAATAAAACAAAATAAATTAATATATGGAATACAAATAATAAAAACAGAATATAGAGACAAAATAGGAGTAGAGCAACATAAGGTTGAACACATAACAAACAGCGAAAAAGAAATAGAGCAAATCTTGGGGTTAATGAAGGAAAATGAAGTAACTCCTATTGGACTTGAAGATGTAATTATAGAAATAAAATGCAAAGGAGAACTTGCAAAAGATAATAAAATAAGTTACAATGCATTATAGTAATTTAGAAAGGAAAAAGAATTATGGCAGATAAATTAATAATTGTAGAATCACCAGCAAAAGCTAACACAATTAAAAAATTCTTAGGTGGAAGTACAAAAGTAGTAGCATCAATGGGACATGTTAGAGACTTACCAAAATCTAAACTAGGAATAGATGTAGAACATAATTTTGAACCTGAATACATAAACATTAGAGGAAAGGGAGACTTAATAAAAAGCCTAAAAAAGGATGCAAAATCTGCAAAAAAGGTATTTTTGGCAACTGACCCTGACCGTGAAGGAGAGGCTATAGCATGGCATTTATCAAAAATATTAGATGTAGACAGTAGTAGAATAACAAGAGTAACATTTAATGAAATAACAAAAACAGCAGTACAAAAAGCAATAAAAGAACCACGAGATATAGACATTAATTTAGTAGATGCCCAACAAGCAAGAAGAGTATTAGACAGAATAGTAGGATATAAAATAAGCCCAATACTATGGAAAAAAGTAAGAAGAGGACTATCTGCCGGAAGAGTTCAATCTGTTGCAGTAAAACTTATAGTAGACAGAGAAGAAGAAATAGAAAAGTTCATTCCAGAAGAATATTGGAACATATATGTAAAACTATTAGATGAAAAGTCTAAAAAAACATTTGAAGCAAAATTCTTTGGAAAAGAAGGAAAGAAACAAGATATTAATAATAAAGAACAAGTAGATGAAATTCTTGCAAAAATTCAAAATGCGAAATATATAGTTGAAGACGTAAAAAAAGGAGAAAGAAAAAGAACACCTGCCCCACCATTTACAACTAGCACAATGCAACAAGAAGCATCAAGAAAACTAGGATTTACATTAAAGAAAACAATGTCAATTGCACAAGGACTATATGAAGGTGTAAAAATTCCAGATAGAGGAACAGTCGGATTAATAACATACATGAGAACAGATTCAACAAGAATTTCAGAAGAAGCAAGATCTGCAGCAAAAACTTATATAGTTGGAACATATGGAGAAAACTACTATGAAAATAGATATTATAAGACAAGCAAAGAAGCACAAGATGCACATGAAGGTATAAGACCAACATATGCAGACCTAGAACCAGAAAAAATAAAAGACGATTTAAGTAAAGACCAATATAAACTTTACAAATTAATATATAACAGATTTATGGCAAGTCAAATGTCAGCTGCAATATATGATACAATGTCAGTAACAATTGAAGCAAATAAATATACATTTAAAGCAAGTGGACAAAATTTGAAATTTAAAGGATTTATGACATTATATGTAGAAGGAACAGACGAAAAAGAAAAAGACAATGAAGAAGAAAATAATATGATTCCTGAATTAGAACAAAAGCAAGAAGTAAAAAAGCAAAGCATTGATACAAAACAAAGTTTTACAGAACCACCAGCAAGATACACAGAAGCTAGTCTTGTAAAAACACTTGAAGAAAAAGGAATAGGAAGACCAAGTACATATTCACCAACAATTACTACTATATTAGAAAGAAGATATATAGAAAAAGAACAAAAGCAACTAATACCTACAGAGTTAGGAAAAATAGTAAATAAATTATTGGTTGAAAATTTTTCAGATATAATAAATGTAGAATTTACTGCAAATATAGAAAGTCAATTTGACAATATAGCAGAAGGAAAAGAAAATTGGAGAGAAATGATTAGAACTTTCTATACTCCATTTGAAGAAAATGTTGAAAAGGTAGAAAAGGAACTAGAACATGTTGACATTGTAGAAGAAGTTTCAGATATTCCATGTGAAAAATGTGGAAGAATGATGGTATATAAATATGGTAAGTATGGAAAATTTTTAGCATGTCCAGGATACCCAGAGTGCAAAAACACAAAACCAATTATAGAAACAATAGATGTTCCTTGCCCAAAATGTGGAGGAGTAGTACAAGTTAGAAAAGCAAAGAACAAAAGAAAATATTATATATGTGAAAATAATCCAAAGTCATGTGATTATATTTCTTGGAGCAAACCAACAATAGAGAAAAAAGGATAGTACAAAGTTTTTCTCTAATAAGAACTTTCTCAAATTATGAGAAGGTTCTTGTTAGATTATATGTATTTTCAATTAAATAAGTTTTAGAAAGGAATGAAAGAACATGAATGAAGAGGAAATAAAATTATTAATAGAAAATGTATTGTATCCAAGAATAAAAGCTTATCCAAAAGATAATATTGAAGTTAAAGAGGCTTTAATTGATTTATTTATAGATGAAATATGTTACAGATACAGTGAAATTGATAGAAATGAAATTAGAAAAATTGTAAATAAACATTTAGAAAAAACTGAACAAAATATGAAAAAAGAAAGAAGAGATTGGAAAACATTTAGCGGAAGATAATAACTTAAAAAAATTTAAAAAATTTTTAAAAAATGTATTGACAAAATATGTGGGTTGTGATAATATAAAAAATGTACCAAGCAACAGATAAAATATTTTAAATAATACACAAGAAATTAGTATAAAAAGTTACAACAAAATTAAACAAAATACATCATATTACTAGTTTTTTATTTTGCCCAAAAACAAGGTAGAAAAATATTTTAAAAT
>CALYBE010000077.1 GCA_944393735.1 uncultured Clostridia bacterium | reverse complement strand
CCAGTATTAATGATTGCAACATATAATGAAGATGGAAGTGTTGATGTAATGAATGCAGCATGGGGAACTATGCTAGACAGAGATAAAGTAATTCTTAATTTAACAGAAACACATAAAACAGTAAAAAATATTAAAGAAAGAAAAGCATTTACAGTAAGTATTGCAGATGCAAAACATGTTGTAGAAGCAGATTATTTTGGAGTAGTATCTGGAAATAATACAAGAAATAAATTTGAAAATACTAAACTTACAGCCACAAAGTCAGAAAATGTAGATGCACCAATTATAAATGAATTTCCAATTTGTATGGAATGTGA
Source organism: uncultured Clostridia bacterium (assembly GCA_944393735.1). Taxonomy (GTDB): domain Bacteria; phylum Bacillota; class Clostridia; order TANB77; family CAG-508; genus CAG-269. Next base: position 7,079 of record CALYBE010000077.1, on the reverse strand, counting down.
ATTTATAGAATATCAAGGAGATGAAACAGGATGTGGTGTAATAGGTAAAATAGTTAATGTATCTGCTGATGAAAGTGTTATGAATGGAGACAATGTAGATATTTCTTTAGTAGATGCAATTAGTTTTGACCCATATACACATGGATATTATAAAGTAACTGAAAGAGTTGGAGAAGCATTTAAAGATGGATTACAATTAAAAAAATAAAATAGGAGTGATACAAATGAAAGATTATTTTGGATACCAAGGAAAAGTATGTGTTGTAACAGGAGCTTCTAGCGGAATGGGAAAAGCAACAACAGAAATGTTAGTGGACCTAGGAGCAAAAGTATATGCACTAGATATAAATCCTTGTGAAGTAGGAGGAATTGAAAAATTTATTAGATGTAATTTAGCATCTAAAGCAGAAATTGATGAAGCATTTAAACAAATACCAGAAAAAATAGGCTCCTTCTTTGGAGTGGCAGGACTTTCTGGAGCAAAAACAGATTATAGAACAACATTTGATTGTAACTATACAGCAAATATGTATATTACTTTAAATTACTTAAAAAATAGAATGACTAAAGGTGATTCAATTGTTTATTGTACATCTACAGCTGGTTTAGAATGGAAAAAATTCAAAAGAGAACAAAACAAAGTTGTTCATTGCACAACTTGGGAAGATGTAGTAACTGCAACAAATAAGTTAGCAAATACTGCACCAGCAACATTTGCATATATGTACTCAAAACGTTGTTTATCACAATTTGCATGTGAACAATCTGTTGAATTTGCAAAACTAGGAATTAGAATAAATAATGTATTACCAGCATCTACAGATACAGGAATGAAACAAGAATTTCAAGATATGGTAGGAAGTGAAGAAGGTCTAATAAAACAAGCAGGTTTAGCTAATCGTTTAGCAACTCCAGAAGAAATGGCAGAACCTATGGTATTCTTAAATTCAGATATGGCATCATTTGTATCTGGATTAGATATGGTAGTAGATTATACAGATACATGCTTAAAAGTATTAGGAATGAAGAAAAATATTGAAGCAGTGAGTGCTACAAATCCTATAATATGTGCATTAGCAAAAAGAATGATGCAAAGTCAAAGTAAAAAAGATACGAAACAATTAAATCCTTAAAATATTTAGAATATGTGGTATTAAGGAGAATACATTGAAAACGAATTAGATGAAGCAGATAGAGAAGCAGAAGACTTAAATACATATTATACTCATGAAGAAATGAAAAAAATTCTATATAATGATCTTAACTGATTTAACAGATGATGAAATAGTAAAAAATGTATCTCAGTAAAAATTGAGATACATTTTTTGTAAATAATTTCAAATCGAGCGGAGAAAAATCATAGGAAAATCATGGAAAAGTCAAAGATTTTTCTTATTATTCCCAAAAAGCTTGCATAAAACCTCTAAAACAAGTATAATGCAAGAGGAACAAAAGTAACTGCATAACAAAAAAAGGAGGTTGTTATTATATGAACAAAGTAAATGTTGTCTTAGGAAGTTTTTACGGAGATGAAGGAAAAGGAAAAATCATTGATTATTTATCTCAAAAAGCAGATGTATCTGTAAGATGCACAGGAGGAAACAATGCAGGACATTCAATAGAAATAGACGGAAAAAAATTTGCATTTCACTTAATACCATCAGGAATATTAAACAAAGGAACAATCGCTGTAATAGGAAATGGAGTAGTAATAGACCCAAAAGTTTTAATTGAAGAAATAGAAGCATTAAAATCTAATAGATATAGTGCTAAAAATTTAAGAATAAGTGACAAAGCACATGTAATATTCCCATACCATGTAGAAATGGACAAATTACAAGAAGAATTAAGAGAAAACAAAATTGGAACAACAGCAAGAGGAATAGGACCTGTATATTGCGATAAATACGAAAGATGCGGAATAAGAATGGGAGATTTAGTAAACAAGAAATTTGAAAAACAATTAAGAGAAAACATCAAAACCAAAAATAAGGTTTTTGAAATGTATGGACATAAAACATTTGATGCAGATGAAATAATAAAAGAATACAATATATATGCAGATAAATTAAAAAAATATGTTGTAGACACAATTAGCTTGCTACATAATGCACTAGAAGAAAACAAAAAAATTCTATGTGAAGGAGCACAAGCAACATTATTAGACATAGACTTTGGAAGTTATCCATATGTAACATCATCAAACCCTACTATTGGTGGAATATGTACTGGAACCGGAATTGGAGCAAAATACATTGGAGAAGTGTATGGAGTATTAAAAGCATATTCATCAAGAGTAGGAGAAGGACCATATTTAACAGAACAAAAAAATGAGATTGGAGATAAAATAAGAGAGCTAGGGCATGAATATGGAACAACTACAAAAAGACCTCGTAGATGTGGCTGGTTAGACTTAGTCGCATTAAAATATGCAGTTATGATAAACGGAATAACAGGTTTAGCAATAAACCATGTAGATACTATAGGAAAATTAGATGAAATAAAATTATGTGTAGCATATAAAAAAGAAGGAAAAATCAGTATGCAATTTACAACAGATGAAGACGATTTAGCAAAATGTGAACCAGTATATGAAACATTTGAAGGAAACTTTGGAAATATAAGTAATATAAGAAAAAGAGAAGAACTACCAGATAAAGCAAAAAAATACTTAGGAAGAATAGAAGAGATTGTTGGAGTTCCAATCAAATTTATTGGAACAGGAGCAGGAAGAGATGCAATGATAGTATGTTAAAATTGGAGGATAATTAATTTATGTTAGATATAGACCATATTTATAACATTTCACCAGTAGATGGTAGATATAAAGATTTAACAGAAGAAGTTCGAAAGTATTTTAGTGAATATCATTTAATAAAAAATAGAGTAATAGTAGAAATAGAATGGCTAAAAAAGTTAGCAACATTTAAAGAATTCAAAATAGATAAAAAAGATATAAAAATATTTGATAAAATAAAAGATGAATTTGATATAGAAGAAGCTTTAAAAGTAAAAGAAATAGAAGAAATAACAAAACATGATGTAAAAGCAGTTGAATATTATTTAGATGAAAAATTTAAGAGTTATAATATTGAAAAATATAATCATTTAATACATTTTGCGTGTACATCAGAAGACATAAACAATTTGGCATATGGATTAATGGAAAAACAGTTAGTAGAAGATGTTTATATTCCGAATATGAATAAACTCATAAATGCAATAAAAGAAAAAGCAAGTGAATATGCAGGAATACCAATGTTATCACATACACATGGACAAAATGCAACACCTACCACAGTTGGAAAAGAACTAGCAATTTTTGTATATAGATTAAATAAAATCTTAAACAAAATTAAGACAGAAAAAATTACCGGAAAATTCAATGGAACAGTAGGAAATTTTAATGCACATATAATTGCCTATCCAAACATAGATTGGATAAAAGTAAGTACTGAATTTGTAGAAAGTTTTGGATTAGAATGTAATTTATTTACTACACAAATAGAGTCACATGATAATATATCAATAATATTTTCAGAAATAAAGTTGTTAAATAATATAATACTAGATTTTGATAATGACATGTGGATGTATATCAGCAGAAACTATTTTATTCAAGAAAATAAAAAAGGAGAAGTAGGTTCTTCAGTAATGCCACACAAAATAAATCCAATTAATTTTGAAAACTCTATGGCAAATATAAAAATTGCAAATGGAATATTAACTGTATTTATTGATAATCTACAAGTTTGCAGAATGCAAAGAGATTTGAGTGATTCATCAATTTTAAGAAACATAGGAACTGCTATTGCACATACAATTATTGCAATAAAACAATCTGTAAAAGGAATAAGTAAAGTAAAAGCAAATGAAGAATTTTTAAAAGAAGAATTAAATAAAACACCTGAAATATTAGCAGAAGCAGTTCAAACAATATTAAGAAAAAATGGACATGAAAATGCATATGATATTTTAAAAAATATGACCAGAGGCAAAAATATAACAATTGAAGAAATGAGAAAATTTATAGAAGGATTAGAGATAGAACCTACAGATAAGGAAAATCTATTAAAACTAGAACCAAAAGATTATGTTGGTCTAGCAGAAAAATTAACAAAAAAAGTGTGTGATTAGATATGGAAAAGAAAAATTTAATAATAGACCAGAGAATGAGAGAAATTGAAAAAGAAAAGCTAAGACAATTGGGATATAATTTAATAGAATTAAAGCAGAATCATGATATCTATCCAGAAATATCATCACATGTGGATATATTTACATGCAAAATAGGAGATAAAATAATAACAGAACCAACCCAATATAATCAAATTAAATCAAATATTAATCAAGAATATGACTTAGAAAGAGGAACAGAAAGAATTGAAGCAAAATATCCATATGATATAAAATATAATGTTTGCATAATAGGAAAAATAGCATTACATAATTTTAATTATACTGATACAAAAATAAAAGAAGAATTGATAAAACAGGGATATGAACTTATTAATACAACACAAGGATATACAAATTGTTCAATAGCAGTAATAGATAATAATAGTGCAATTGTCACAGATAAAGGACTTTGCAAAATATTACAAAAGCATAATGTAGATGTTTTGTACTTGAATTACGAGCCAGATATAAAATTACTAGATAGCAACAATAGTTATAGTAATAAAAAAGGATTTATAGGTGGATGCATTTCAAGAATTGATAATAATATAATTGTATTTGGAGATTTAAATAAAATAGATATAAATGGAGGTATAAGACAATTTATAAAACAAAGGAAATTAACTCTAATAGATTTTGAAGGACTAGATGTTATAGATTATGGAGGGGTTATAGATTAGGTTAGTGAAAAACAACAGTATCTATAGAATTTTCTTAAGAAAGGAAACAAAAATGTCATCATCAGTAAAATATTTAAGAATAAAGGATATAGAAATACCAGTAGATATAAAAAGTTATAAAACTTCAAAATCAATAAAAATATATTTCAAAGGAAATACTTTAAATATAACAAAACCTACAAGACTTTCATTTGCAATGTTGATGAAAATACTAAAAAAAGATGAAGACAATTTATATAGTAAATATAAACAAATATTAGATTCAGAAATCAGCACTATAAAACAATGGAAGACTGGAGAAAAAATTTATTATAAGGGCGAAGAATATACAATAATAAGAGAATATACAAAAAAATTCCAAATTAGTATAAAAATAGATCAAGAGCAAAAACAATTTAATATACTAGTTCCTGAGAACATTCAGCAAGATGTTCTAAAAATAAATATTGATAAAGCAATAAAAAAATTATTTAAAAATAATACAGAAGTTTTAATAAAAGCAAAATTACCATATTGGAGTAAAGTTACAGGATTTGATTATAATAAAGTAACAGTAAGAGATGCTATAACAAGATTTGGAAGATGTATGCCTAGTAAGAAAAATGTGTATTTTTCATCAAGACTTATAATGTTACCAGAAGACAAAGTAGATGCAATTATTGTGCATGAACTTTGCCATATGAAATATAAAAACCATAATAAGCAATTTTATGATTTGGCCGAAAAATATATACCTAATTATAAAGAAATTGATAAATGGTTAAATAAAAATGGCAAAAACATAATGTTCTAGAACAAGAATGATGAAAAGTTTAGTATAAAAATTACCTAAAAAATGGAGATGTGTAAATGGAAATACCACAGGAATTAAAAGATGCAATTACAAAAGAAATGAATGAAATTCAAACAACAGAGATAATACAAGAAGCACAAAAAATTAGCCAAAAATATAGAGCAAATGATGGTAAAGGAAAACGATTTATAACAAGAAAATCTGAAGCAATTGCATATGCCATATCTAGAATGCCAGCAACATATTGTGCAGTATATTCAGCTGTAAAAAGCACATTAAAAAATTATGACAAGAAAATTAATACAGTTTTAGATATAGGTGCAGGCACAGGAACTGCAACATGGGCTGTAGCAGATTTATTAAATACAAATCAAATAACATGTTTAGAACGTGAAAAAGAAATGCTAAAATTAGGCGAAAAATTAATGCAAGAAAATTCTTTTTTGCAAAAAGTTAAATGGAAAGAATTTGATTTAGTAAATGATGATCTAACAGAAAAGGCAGATTTTGTCGTAGTGTCTTATGTAATCAATGAACTTAAAGAAGAAGATAGAAAAATTGTTTTGAGCAAATTATGGAATGCAGTAAATCAAATATTGCTAATAATAGAACCAGGAACTCCAGAAGGTTTTAAGCATATTTTAGAAGCTAGAGACATACTACTAACGGGTGGAGCATATATTGTTGCACCATGTTCTCATAATAAAAAATGTCCTATAAAAGATGATGATTGGTGTAGTTTTTATGTAAGAGTTGCAAGAAGCGGAATACAAAGGCAGGCTAAAAAAGGAGAGTTAGGATATGAAGATGAAAAATTTTCATACATTGCGTTTTCAAAAACCCCAATAAATAATTATAAACCACGTATTTTAAGACATCCTCAAATAAACCAAGGATATGTAAAAGTTAAGCTTTGTGCTGAAGATCAAATTGAAGAAAAAGTATTTTCAAAAAAGGATGGAGAGCTTTATAAAATGATTCGAAAACTTGATGCAGGAAATACAATATAACATGTTCAAAAATAAACATATAGTTACTTTGCATAATATATAACTATTTTGGCAATAATTCATATTTTATAAATTTAAATCTAAAAATTTGATATATTAATATTGAATAAATTTTGAATGTGATTGGAGGAAATTTAGAATTTCTTAATTAATTTTATGGAAAATGTTCGCGTCGAGCAGAGCGAGGACTAAGTGAAAGGGTGCCATAAAATTATTTTAGAAATTCTTAATTTCCGTATTGAGCTAAAAAATTTATGAAATATTAATATATCAAATTTTTTAGACTTTTATAAAATTTGAATTCTAAAATATTTTAATAAAAATTGATATTTAATTGAAAATTAAAAAATATTGTGATAATATAATTATGGAAAAATTGAAGACCCAAACATAATATTAGTTAATAATTAAGAAAAA
>CALYBE010000076.1 GCA_944393735.1 uncultured Clostridia bacterium | reverse complement strand
ATGTACAAAGACCTAGACGAAGCGGAAAGATACTTTATGGAAGTAACTGAAGACGAAGAATTATCTGCAGATGCTTATTTAGAATTATCTAAAATATATTTAATAAAAGGAGACAAAGATAGAGCTATTCAATATGCAAATGTTGCAATCCAAGAATCTCCAAAAAAAATTGTAGAAAAAATCCACAAAGATCCATTATTTGCAATAATTATAGCAAAATTATCAATTCCATTTAATTTAGAGGCAGAAGAAGCAGAAGAAGAAAAGCAACATAAACTAACATCAAAAGAAATAAAAGCAAAAGAACATCTTGAAGAAATGGTTGAGATAACTAAAAAAATTGGATATAATGATTTAAAACTACCAAAAAAACAAACACCATCAATTGATGAAGTTGAAAGCAATATTGAAAAACACAAAGAAAGAGAAGAATAAAAAAATCTTGATTTCATATAATACTAGTATTAGAGTATGAGGAAGGTTGAAAAGCCAAAAGCACATTTTTCGACCAAGCCTTGTACCTTAAGAAAGGATGAAAATAAATATGAAATTATCAATAATTGGTGGAGACTTAAGAATTATCAAATTAGCAATAATGCTTGCTAAAGATGGAAACGAAATATATTCTTATGGACTAGAAAAAGCAGAAGACTTAAAGAATGTAACAAACATAACACAATGTGACACTTTAAGAAAGGCAATAGAAAATGTAGAAGTTGTAATAGGGCCAATACCACTTTCAAGCAATGGAAATATTGTAAATACGCCATTTAGTGAACAAGAACTAACAATAAGAGAACTTATGCATAACATAAATGCAAAAATCTTCATTGCAGGAAGCATTTCTCCAGAAGTATATGAATTAGCCAATGACGAGTATGTTGAAATAATAGACATAATGAAAAGGGAAGAACTTGCAGTACTTAACACAATAGCAACAGCAGAAGGAACAATTCAAGTAGCAATAGAAAATACAAATAAAATTTTACATGGAAGTGAAGTTTTAATTTTAGGATTTGGCAGAATAGGAAAAGTATTAGCAAGAAAACTTGCAGGACTATCAGTTAAGGTAACTTGTGCTGCAAGAAAAGATGAAGATTTAGCATGGATACATGCATATGGACATAAGGCTACAAATATAAATAACATAGGTGAAAACTTAAAACAATATGATATCATAATAAATACAGTCCCACATTTGATATTAACAGAAGAAAAAATAAAATATGTAAAACAAGATGCATTACTTATAGATTTAGCATCAAATCCTGGTGGAATAGACAAAAAAGCAGTTAAAGACAAAAAATTAAAATTTGTTTGGGCACTATCTTTACCAGGTAAAGTCGCTCCAACAACTTCGGCAGAATTTATAAAAGACACAGTATATAATATTTTAAAAGATGAACTTTAGGAACATTCCTTAAAGTTCAAAAAAAACGAACTTTAAGGAATTTCCACAAAGTTTAGCCAAAGGTAATAACAAAAGAAAGGAAGAAAAAAGAATGAAAATATATCAAGCAATAATTTTAGGAATAATACAAGGATTAACAGAATTACTACCTGTTTCAAGTTCAGCACATTTAAATTTAATACCATGGTTTTTTAATTGGGACATACCAGAGAGTTTTGATGTAGCATTACATTTAGGAACTCTACTTGCAATAACAATATTTTTCTTTAAAGATTGGATAGGTCTAATAAAGGGAGGATATGAGCAAGTTGTAAAAAAGAAAAAATCAACAGAAGGAAGAATCTTCTGGTACATAGTTGCAGTAACAATTCCAACAGGAATTTTAAGCTTAATTTTAGACAAAATTTCAGAAAAAATATGTGATACATTTGGAATAGAAATGATATTAATAGCAATAGCACTTATAGTACTTGGAATAGTATTATATATAGTAGATAAAAAATCATCTTCTGAAGTAAAATATGAAAACATGACATTTAAGCAATCATTTTTAATAGGAATTTCACAAGCAATAGCAGCAGCATTCCCTGGAACATCAAGATCTGGTATTACAATGACTGTTGCAAGAGCTCTACATGTAGATAGAGAAAGTGCAGCAAAATATTCATTTTTGCTATCTACTCCAATAATTTTGGCAGCAGTATTAGTAAGCATAACTGATTTTCAATTTAGTTTAGCATTTTTCATGGGAGTTCTATCTAGTTTCTTAGTTGGAGTAATTGTAATAAAATTCCTACTAAATTATTTGAAAAAAGGTAGTTTCAAAATTTTTGCAGTATATAGAGTAATTTTAGGATTAATCGTAATTGCAGTAACATTTATAAAATAAAAAATTTAGTTAAAACAAATGAACTTTATGGAATTCCTTGAATGTTAGGGATATTTCTTAAAGTTCATTTTTTTGTATTATTGAACTTAAAGGAACGTCCCCAAAGTTCTCATCATATAGTATATGAGGGGGATTTAAATGCATTGTAGAAGAAGATGTTATAGAACAATACAAAATGGAGACATAAATTTTGAAGAACTAAAAAATAAAATAAATCAAGGAGCATTATTAATAGATGTAAGAAGTAAACAAGAATATCAAGAAGGACATTTACCAGGAGCAATAAACATTCCTGAATATGAAATAGTAAAAAGAGTACAAAGAGAAATTCCTAGAAAAAATCAATTAATAGTTGTTTATTGCCAATATGGAGGCAGAAGTAGAAATGTATATACAATAATGAGAAAAATGGGATATTCTAATATATATAATTTGTATGGTGGGCTAGACAACTTGTAGATTATTTTAAATATATTTATAGGCAATGGAAAAAATATATAGTATAAAAATATAGTATTATATAGTTAGTTCTATTGTCTTTTTTTATGAATATAAATTTATTAGTAGGAAAAAATTTATCAAAAGAAAGGAAAGATTAAAATGGAAGAAATTATTTCAAAAAAATTTATAAACATAATAAAAGGAGTAATAATATCACTAATAACAACATTAGTATTATTATTCATCTTTTCAATAGTGCTAACATACACAAATGTAAGCGAAAATCTAATAACACCTGTAATAATAGTAGTTACAGCAATAAGTATTTTCATAGGAAGCACAATAGCAAATATGAAAATAAAAAGAAATGGATTAGTAAATGGAGCATTAATTGGAGGAATATATTTAATAAGTTTATATATACTATCAGGAATAATAAATAATAATTTCTCAATTTCAGTTCAGTCTATAATTATGATTATAGCAGGAATGGTATGTGGTATGTTTGGAGGGATTTTAGGAATTAATAAAAAATAGAACTCATTAGTTGAAAAAAATATAATAAAAAAGAATTAATTAACAAAAAAATACAAAAAATAAAATTAGTTTTAAAAATATGCAAAAAATAGTTGATATTTTTTAAAAATTAGGTTAAAATCAATACAGACCAAAGGAGGCAAAAATGGTTACATTAGAAGATGTTAAGAAAAACAATGAGGTTAAAGCCTTTATAAATGGAGCACAAAAGCAACTTGATGCATTAGGTTACACAGAGCACTCATACAGACATATGGGAATAGTATCGTCAAGAACAGGAGAAATACTTGAAAAATTAGGTTATGATGAAAAAACAATAGAATTAGGAAAAATTGCAGGCTATATACATGACATAGGAAATGTAGTAAACAGAGTAGACCATGCACATAGTGGTGCAATATTAGCATATAACATATTAAAAGATATGGGAATGCCTTTAGAAGACATAACAGAAATTGTAAGTGCAATAGGAAATCATGACGAAAAAACCGGAACAGCTGTAAGTGCAATATCAGCAGCACTAATATTAGCAGATAAATCAGATGCACACCGAGACAGAGTTGTAAACACAAATATGTCCAATTTCGACATACACGACAGAGTAAATTATGCAGTAACAGATTCAAGCTTAAAAATAGACGAAAAGCAAAGAAAAGTCACATTAAAATTAACAATAGACACAGAAATATGTCCAGTATTAGACTATTTTCAAATATTTATGGATAGAACAATGATGAGCAAATATGCTGCAAAATATTTACATGTAATGTTTGAATTAATAATAAATGAAACCAAAGTATTATGAAAATTGAGGAAGGAAAGAAAACAAAATGAAAAAAGTAAAAATTATAACAATAATATTAGCAATTATAGCCATTACATTAGTAGCTTTTGGAGGTGTATACATCCAAACACAAAATAGAATGGAAAACAAAGTAAAAGATTATCAATTAGGAAAAGAACTTGAAGGTGAAAGAGTAATAGAATTAAAAATAACATCTGATAGTGACGATTCTGAAAATACAGAAACTTCAGAAGAAACTGACGGCACAACTGAAGAAAATACAGAAAATGCCGAAGCAACAGATAGTACAGCTGAAGAAGCTGAAAGTGAACAAACAACTGTAATAGATGCAGAAACACTAGAAAAATGCAAAACAGTTAAAAAAACAATTGAAAATAGATTAAAAGCATTAGGTTCTCAAGACTACACAATATCTCTAAATGAACAAGATGGAACAATAAGAGTTGAATTACCAGAAGATGATAGTGTAGACTCATATGCATATTTCTTATATGCAACTCTAAATATTGATGTAAAAGATGAAGAAACAGAAGAAGAACTAATTAGTGATTCAATGATAAAAAAAGCAACATACTCTTATGGTAGTGATAACTCTGGAGCATATCAAGTATATCTAGAATTAGAACTAAATAAAGATGGACAAGCTAAACTAAAAGAAATTCAAAATAATTATGCAATTCTTTCAACAGAAGTTCAAGAAATAGAAGATGCAAAAGAAGATGAAGAAGAATCTACTGATGAAAGTAGCCAAGGTTCAGAAACTGAAACATCAGCAGAAGGCGAAACAACAGAAAACACTGAACCTACAAAGAAAATTGCAAAATTATATATAGATGGAACAGAATTTGATGTAGATAGAATAGAAGGAAACAAAATAAGAGTAATGATGGGCTCAAAAACTTCAAATACTACAAACCTAAATAACTATCTTGCTCAAGCAGCAGAAATATCAATGATGGAAAATTCAGGTAAATATCCAATTTCATATGAAATTGTTACAAACAGATATGAATTTTCAAATATAACCAAAACAGACTTAATGTATTTTGCAATAGCTATCGCAATAATATTATTAGTTATACTATTAGTATATTGTATAATATACAAATCAGCAGGAATATTAGCAAGCTTTTCATTTATAGGATTTGTAGCAATATTCTCACTATTACTAAGATATACAAATGTTGCAATATCAATAGAAGGAATTGCAGCAATAATAATTACAATATTATTAAACTTAAAACTAAATCAAGAATTATTATCAAGAACTAAAAAGATAAATATGGTAAAAGAAGCTATGAAGGCAACATATAAAAATATATTCTTAATGATAATTCCTATAATGATTTTAACAATAGTATTCTGTTTTGCAAAATGGTCAAGTTTGAATAGCTTTGGATTAATAATGTTCTGGGGAATAATATTAGTTGCAATATATAACTATATAGTAACAAGAACATTATTGATGTTAAGAGAAAAATAAATAGAATACGATTTTGAAATTAGAGAAAGGAATGAAAATATAAATGAAACAAGGATCAAACATAAAAATTTTTATAATTGCAATTATAGCAATAATAATACTTGCAGGAATTGCCGTAATCTGTACTATAGGATTTAACAAAGAACTAAGATATGAAAATAGCCAAAAGATTGATGTGTATATAGCTCAAACAATAGACCTAAACAAAGTAAAAGAAATAACAGATGAAGTATTAGGAAAAGACAATATAATACAAATTGTAGAAATATATAATGACATGGTTACAATAAGAGCTAAAACTATAACAGTAGACCAAAAGGAAAGAATAATAAATCAACTTAAAGAAATATATGAATTCGAGCAAACAGCTGAAGATACAACAATAGATAATATTCCAGCTACAAAAATCATAGACCTTTATAAAAGTTATATTATGCCATTTGCTATTTCTGGAATTTTAATATTAGTATATATGATAATAAGATACCGCAAAATAGGCATATTACAAGTACTTGCTAGAACTATAATAGTACCAGTTGTTGGAGAATTGTTATTAATAAGTGTTATTGCAATTGCCAGAATACCAGTTGGAAGATTTACACCAACACTTGCTATTGCAATGTATGTAATAACAATATTATATGTAACAAATAAAAATGAAAAAATACTTGAAGCTAAATAATTAATAATTAAAACTTTAATTTACAAATATAAGTTGGTAAAGAATTACCTAATATGCTAGTTAACAAATTAGGCAAAAAGTATAAAAAATTAAAAATATTAAAAAGGCTATTTTAGGTGGAGACTTAAAATAGCTTTTTTCAAAGATAACAAAATAGTCTCTACTGAAAAATTTTCTGAAATTTGAAAAATCTTTTAGTAAAGTAAATTGAGCTTTATGGATATATCTTAAAATTAAAAGAAAGGAAGTAAAAAATATGTCAAGTGGTGAAAAAAGAAAAGATTATATAAGTTGGGATGAATACTTCATGTCAATAGCAAAATTATCTGCAATGAGAAGCAAAGACCCAAACACACAAGTTGGGGCATGTATAGTAAGTAATGACAATAGAATTTTATCAATTGGATATAATGGAGCACCAAATGGATTTGATGATGAAAAATTCCCATGGTCAAGAGAAGGAGAGAACTTAAATACAAAATATCCATATGTATGTCATGCAGAAATGAATGCAATTTTAAATTATAGGGGAAGTAAAAAAGACTTAGAAAGTGCCAAAATATATGTAGATTTATTTCCTTGCAATGAGTGTGCAAAAATTATAATTCAATCAGGAATTAAACAAGTTATATATTTATCAGACAAATACGCAGATTCTGAAAATAATATTGCATCTCGTAGATTATTTGATGAATGTGGAGTTACATATAAAAAATTAGAAATCGAACATGGACGAAAAATAATTATTGAACTTTAAGAAACATCTCCAAAGTTATTATTATTCAAACTAAAACTAAATTTTATAAATGAACTTGAAATGTTGATATATTAATATTTTTTATCAAAAACATAGCTGGGGTCTACCTATAAGTCTTTGATGAAAAAATATTTATATATCAACATTTCAAACTGTTTAAATTTATGCCATATTGAATTATAACCAAAAGCTCATTTTTTGGAAAAATTTTCTTAAAAGTATTGACACAAAATGCAAATCGTTGTATAATAATAAAGCATGAATTTAAGCGTTGAAGTCGAATGTGGCTACATTCTTACGGGTGGAGGGAACTTCGATGGAGTATGTCTTGGCTAGACCAGGCGGTAAGTTAAGTTAACTGTGCAACCATGGCAGTGCAAATATAGCAATGCAAGTCACAGGTAGCTTATACAAAAATAATGTTTTTTGTATACATATTTAAAAGCACTTATCCCAGAACCATCATGCTATTTTGGGATTTTATAATGGGGTAAAACAAAACACCAGGGTGCGTTATAACTTGCCAACGCGTAATTTTATTTTAATTATATTTTAAATTTTAAGGAGGGAAAATTACAATGGCAAAAACAGTTGTATCAAGTGAAAAAGTAAGAATAAGATTAAAAGCTTATGACCATGTAGTTTTAGATCAGTCTGCTGAGAAAATAGTAGATACTGCTAAAAAAACAGGAGCAAAAGTATCAGGTCCTATTCCACTACCAACAGAAAAAGAAATCGTAACAATTTTACGTTCTCCACACAAATACAAAGATTCAAGAGAACAATTCGAAATGAGAACACAT
>CALYBE010000075.1 GCA_944393735.1 uncultured Clostridia bacterium | reverse complement strand
AGTTGTACATTAAAAGGCTATGTAAGAGTAAAGTATATATTGTGTCTTCTTAATTGCTTTTACTTTTTTAATTAGCAAAAAAAATCATATTAATAGTTTTTTCAAAAAATCATTGACAAAAAAATAAAATTAGAGGATAATAGTTATGATGATTAAAAGAAATTATTGTGTCCAAAAATAAAAAGACAAAAGATAATAAAATAAATACAACAGCATAAACATGAATAAACTAAGGAGGAAAAAATATGTACTTATTCAATAGAATAACAGTAAACCCACAACTACCAAAAAGGATTGGTAGACTAGCAGAAATAGCTAATAATTTATGGTGGTCTTGGAATACAGAATTTTTAAGACTATTCAAGAAGATAGATGTAGATTTATGGGAAAGATGTGATAAAAATCCTGTAAAATTTTTAAAATTAGTAAGTCAAGAAAAGTTAGAAAATGTAGCCAAAGATGTATTATTTTTAAAAGACTATGATAGGATAGTAGAAAATTTTGATGGATATATGAACAGCAAAAACACATGGTTTTCTCAAAAATATCCTGAAAATCAAAAAGACCTAATAGCATACTTTTCAGCAGAATATGGATTAGACCAAACTATAGCAATATATTCAGGAGGTCTTGGAATATTATCAGGAGATCACTTAAAATCTGCAAGTGATATGGGTATTCCTCTAGTAGCAGTAGGGCTATTATACAAAAATGGATATTTTAATCAAATAATAGATAAAAATGGAGTACAAAGAGCAGAATACAGAGATATTAATTTATATGATTTACCAATAAATCCATTAAAAGACGCAGATGGAAATGACTTTACTATATATATAAAATTTCCAAAAAGAAGAATATATTTAAAAGCATGGCAAGTAAATGTAGGAAGAGTTAAACTATATTTACTAGATTCAGATATAGATATTAATAATGAAGAAGATAGAGATACTACAGCACGCCTTTATGGCGGAGACCAAGAAATGAGAATTCGTCAAGAAATCATACTTGGAATGGGAGGAGTAAACTTACTTAAAAAATTAGGTTTAAACCCAACTGTATTTCATATGAATGAAGGTCATTCAGCTTTCTTAAACTTAGAAATAATAAAAAATACAATAAAAGAAAAACAAGTATCATTTGAAGTTGCAAGAGACATAGCATCATCAAAAACTGTATTTACAACACATACACCAGTACCTGCAGGAAATGATATTTTCCCAATAGGATTAGTTGAAAAATACTTCAAAGACTTTTGGCCACGTTTAGGGTTAACAAGGGAAGAATTTTTAAAACTTGGAATGAAGCCAGGAGATAGATTAGACTCAGGATTTAATATGGGAATATTTGCATTAAAAATAGCAGGAAAGAAAAACGGAGTAAGTAAATTACATGGAGAAGTTTCAAGGCAACTATTTTCAGATGTTTGGCCACATATAGCTTCAAACGAAGCTCCAATAACATATGTAACAAATGGAATTCATACATGTACATGGCTAGCACCAAAACTAAAAGAATTATATAACAAATACTTAATTCCATACTGGCAAGATAATATACATGATGATGAAGTATGGGAAAGAATAAAGAATATCCCAGATGAAAAACTATGGAAAGTGCACATAGAGAGAAAAATAAAATTAATGGCATTAGTTAAACAAAATGTAACAAATAGGCTAAGACGCGAAGGAATTAGCTTTGACGAAATAAATGACATTACATCAAAATTAAATCCAGATGCATTAACAATAGGGTTTGCGAGAAGGTTTGCAACTTATAAGAGAGCAACATTAATATTTAAAGACTTAGAAAGAATTACACAAATTTTAAATGATGAAAATAGACCTGTTCAATTAATATTTGCAGGGAAAGCACATCCAGCAGATAAAGAAGGCTCAGATTTAATAAAATTTATACATGAAATTTCAATGAAACCACAATTTAAAGGAAAAATATTCTTACTTGAAAACTATAATATCGAGATTTCAAGATATTTAGTAAGTGGAGTTGATGTATGGCTAAACAATCCTAGAAGACCTATGGAGGCTTCAGGAACAAGTGGACAAAAGGCATCTGTAAATGGAGTAGTAAACTTTAGTGTATTAGATGGCTGGTGGGCAGAAGGCTATAATCAAAAAAATGGTTGGACAATAGGAACAAATAACGAATATTCATCATATGAAGAACAAGATATTGCAGATAGTGAAAGCATGTATTACACACTAGAAAATAAGATAATTCCAATATATTATGATAAAGATAGAAACGGAATATCTAAAACATGGATGGAATATATGAAAAATTCTATAATATCAACAGGTGGAAAATATAGTACAGCAAGAATGCTTGTAGATTATACAAGTAAATTATATATACCATTATGTAATTTAACGAAAAAATATTACAATGATTTAGAGAAAGTTACAGAATTTAACACATGGAAACAAGATATGTATACAAATTGGAAAGATATAAAAATTGAGCAGATTGATGGAAATGCAGATGATATCACAGTAGATGCAGGAGCTCAAATAGAGGTTAGATGTGTTGTTACTCTTCCAAATATTGACCCAACTTACATCAGAGCAGAAGTGTATTATGGCAAATTCTTAGAAGATGGTACAGTTCAAAATGTACAAATCATTCCTATGAAACTAGAAAGAAGAGAAGATGAAAATAGAAAATATTTCTATGTGACTAAAATTTCTTTAAGTTCTGGTGGAAATTATGGATATACATTTAGAGTTATGCCTCAAAATGAAATGATTTTAGATAGTGCAAATCTTGATTTAGTAAAATGGTTAGAAAAATAGAAAAGACCTTGGAAAATTCCAAGGCCTTTTTATTGTGATCGATATAAAGGAGATTACTGGTATGTAATTAATTTTTCTGTATAATCCAAATTAGCTTTTGACTCATATTCAAATCCAAGAGTATAAACATTAGAAGCCCAAATATCTTTTTCCATCATGAGTTTTAAATTTTTATTAGGCATATCATCAAGAAATTTCTTAACAGAAGTAACTATATTAAGTTTTGGATTGTCCTTAGAAATATTACTAAGAATTTCGCGCCCATTAGAATTAAATCCTAAAACTCTAATATAAGGAGAAGTAATACTTTTTGAAATTTGTATATCTTTTTTTGTAATACCTAAAATAGCATATAAAAGTATACGTTGTATTCTAGTTTTAGTATATCTTTTTGAATCAACTAAAGTTAGAAGTTCAACAACACTATTGCATGAATTAGCAGAATTTTTCAAAGCAAACTCAAGACCTTCTGAAACATCTGGAAGTTCTGCTATTTCAGCTGTTGACATCTTTCGTAAAGTATATATGATTTCTTTATCAAAAGCAGAAAGATTTTTTACAATATTTCCTTTTTTCAAATTCTCTTCTAAAATATTAAAAGAATTTTCAGGCATAACACGTTGTAATTCAGTAATATCTGATGAATAGCAGATATTTCGAATCGATGTACCACTTGCATATCTAGAAGAAGCAGAAAAAATATCATCTGAATGGCTGGCAACTTTTCTTTTAATTGTAACAGGTTGAATTATTGATTCTCTTCTTTTTAAAGCTTTTAAATATTCGATTCCTAAAATATTATTAGGAGCAGAAAGAACATTTGCAAAACGTCTCATATTATTTAAGTACATCATCAAGGCATTCTCTCTAGCTTTAGGAAAAGAAAGACCTTTTGATAATTCATGAGATAATAATGTTTTATAATCTTTAGGTTCTTTAAGCAAAACATCAGCAACATCATCTAAAATAGTAATATCTCCACATTCACTACCAAAAGAAATATAGTTTACAATGTTTAAAGAATCTAATATCTTTATTGCACCATCTGCAAAATTTTCAGCACTAGAAATAGCATAAATGGTAGGCAATTCTATAACTAGGTCAACTCCACATTCGAGTGCCATTCGAGTCTTAGACCACTTGTCTACTATAGAAGCATCACCTCTCTGAGAAAAATTGCCAGATATTACTGCAATTGAGTAATCTGAATTTGTAACCCTTTTTGATTCTTGTAAATGATACAGATGTCCATTATGAAAAGGGTTATATTCAGCTATAATACCTAATATATTATTCATTGGCTCCTCCTTAAATTTCATTAGTATATTGAAAATCTCTAAATTTCTTGTTATAATCATATCACAAAAAATAAATAGATACAATAAACTAAAAAAATAATTTTGATATATTTGTAAAATTAATGAAAGGAAAATTTGAAATATGGGAGAAAAAGTCATTATATATACAGATGGAGCTTGTTCAGGAAACCCAGGACCAGGAGGATGGGGAGCAATTTTGATGTATAAAGGGGCAAAAAAAGAAATATCAGGAGGAAGCAAAGAAACAACAAATAATATAATGGAAATAACAGCTGTTATCGAAGCTCTTAAATGTCTAAAAGTTGAGAGTGATGTACAAGTATATAGTGATAGTGCATATACAGTTAATGCATTTAACCAGGGCTGGATTTATAATTGGATTAAAAAAGGATGGAAAACAGCAAGTGGAGATGCAGTAAAAAACAAAGAATTATGGCAAGAATTATATAATTTAACTCAAAAGCATAAAGTTGAATTTATAAAAGTAAAAGGACATGCAGATAATGAATATAATAATAGATGTGATGAACTTGCTCGTAATGCAATAAAAAACTTATAGAAAAAATTAATCAGAAATTTTCAATTCTGTATAAATATTCAAATTTTGTATAAAATAATAGAAATTTATTTTTTATGCAAAGGGTGATTATATGAAAAGAAAAATAATAGCTATTGTGATGATAGTAACATTAATTGCCACATTTATAGTTACATTATTATTTGAAAATAATGTGGTTGAAGCACTATCAAAATATGGTTCAAGAGGAAGTGAAGTTTCAACAATACAGGAAAAACTAAAAAGATGGGGATATTATACCGGAAATGTAGATGGAATATATGGAAGTCAAACAGTTGCAGCAGTGAAGAAATTCCAACAAAAAAATGGATTAACTGTTGATGGAATTGCAGGAACAAAAACACTAAGTGCAATGGGAATAACTTCGAGTAGCTCTTCAGGTAGTTCATCAAGTAACTCTTCTGATTTGAATTTATTAGCAAGAGCAATTTATGGAGAAGCAAGAGGAGAAAGCTATACTGGACAGGTTGCAGTTGGAGCTGTAATCTTAAATAGAGTCAAAAGCAGTAGTTTTCCAAACACGATAGCAGGTGTAATATATCAAAGTGGTGCTTTTGATGCAGTATCAGATGGGCAAATAAATCTAACTCCAGATAGCACAGCTAAAAAAGCTGCTCAAGATGCTATGAATGGCTGGGATCCAACATATGGTGCAATATATTATTTTAATCCAAATACAGCAACCAATAAATGGATTTGGTCTAGACCAATGACTGTTACTATAGGAAAACATAGATTTTGTAAATAGTTAATATTGAAAAAAGTCAAAAAAATAAGATGGTTTACTGCCATCTTTAGCTTTTTAATCTAATTAAAATTGCAACTCCTAATAAAATAAGTAATACACCAACAACTATTAAGCAGATACTCAAAATATTTGTTAATTGCAAATCAAAACTTGAAGTACTAACAGCAGTAGAGTATTGAGAAGAAGATCCACTAGGTGTTGAAGTAGTATTTGAAGAATTTGTATTATCTAAATCCATATTAACAGCAGCAAAAGTATAAGTACTGCAAGACATTAAGATTAGTGCGATTAGTAAAACAAAAATAAATTTATAAAACTTTGACATTTGTATATCCTCCTATATAAAAAACATTTAATTCTAATTTACTATATCATAATATCAAAGTTATATAAAAAAGTCAATATTAATGTATCAAATTTCTTTATATCATTTTATATGTCTTGAATTGTAAATGTTTTGTTATATAAAATTTCTAAATTTTATAAATTTAGAAAAAAACATGGATTTTTATGTTTTTTTGTGATATAGTAACATTATAAAATTTTTAAGGAGGTAGTAAACATGAAATATAAATGTACAGTTTGTGGTTATGTATATGATGAAGAAAAAGAAGGAGTAAAATTTGAAGATTTACCAGAAGATTGGGTTTGTCCTTTATGCGGAGTTGGTAAAGACATGTTCGAAAAAGTAGAAGAATAATAAGCTTTTTAGCAATTACTTAATTAAAAAGTAATTACAAATCATTAAATTGTTTAAAATTAAGTAGAAAAAGCAAATGATTTATTATTTGCTTTTTTTGTGTGTGACAGTCATGTTGTTTAACTAACCGGTGAAAATCCGTAGTGGAGGTATATATCGCTAACCACATAGAGAAGCACAAGCTATCCATCGTGAGATGGAAGTGGAGGAAGTGTGTATCAAAATCATGACTCGATTTTTAACAATAATTATATTTATAATAATGTTTAAATTAAAATTCTATGGAAGTACTATAGATTGGAATTCAGTTCTATTAGACACAAATAGTTTATCAGTAAATTCATTAGATGCAAATAGTCAAACAAGTAGTACAACAAGTAATTCAACAAATGAAACATCAATAGATGCAACAACTGATACAGAGTTAAACGAAACTGAAGAAGCAGAAGAAGATAAAACAGATACAGAACATACACCATTAAATGATGCAACTAATAATAGCGAAGAAGTTGAAACAACAAAACCACAAAATGTAATAACAGGAACAGATAATGTAAGTGAAACAGCAGTAGTAAGAAAAATGAATACAGATATAGGAAGTCAAACATGGTATACAATGTATGAAAAAACAAAAGAATTAAGTGGAAAAAATGATAATGCAATAACATCAATGATATGGGGGCCATTATGGGACGAAACGTTACAATGACTATATGAATCAGGAGCAAAAACATCAGATGGAACAAAATTGACTTATGAACTTATAGGAAGTAAATCGACCTTATGGGGAAATTATAGTGATAGTACATTTAATTATATTCAATCAGGAAGTACAGTACCAGAGTCAAATTCTAATAAATCTGGTAATACTTTGATTCCAACAGGTAGTAGTGATTATACTAAAGTGAACAATATATTTGACTTAGCAGGTAATGCTACTGAATGGACATTAGAAAAAGGAGATATTTATGGTAGGTCACCTCGTGGTGGAACTAGTGTTTTTGCTGGAGATGTTATTCCAGCAGGATCCCGCATAATTGACTTTCGGAGGCGTTCCAATTGTTGATGCTAATTACTGTAGTTCTCGTTCAGTACTTTTAATTAAATAGCTAATATTTAGAATTGTTTAAGCCTCTAATGAAAGAGAAAACCACCAGTTTTATTGGTGGTTTTAATTGTGAAATACTGTTTTTGCTTCTAAGAAAGAATAGCACCTAAAACTAAGATTCCTAAGTTATCTGAATAGATTTTTGAAAATTGAGAAAATGGTAATGGGTTAGTACCTAATCCAACTTCTATAGTATATCCAGGTTTATTATAATTTTGAATAAACCAATCCTTATAACCAGCAAAGCTAGAATTATATGGAGTTTCTTCAAGAGAATATCCACTCACAGAAGCAAATTGAGTTCCAATATACAATGCATTTGGTGGATTAAAATTTTGAAATTGCCAATATATAACTTCACCTTGAGAATGATATGAAAGAATAAGTTTAAAATTATGTTGTAAAGTAAAATTATAAATTGCTAATGCTTCAGGTTCAGTTAGTGGTCCGAATCCAACAAAATCTCTAGGAGCAGGTTTATTAAAGCCTTGTGAGTATTTTATTTCTTTTGCGTTTTGCCATCCAGCAGGAAATTGCAAATTTAAATCCACACCTGTGAGTTTTAAAATATACCAACCAAATATAAAAGCAAATAAAATGCAGTAATCATCTAT
>CALYBE010000074.1 GCA_944393735.1 uncultured Clostridia bacterium | reverse complement strand
GTTCCTGGAATTGGAGATATATACCCACTTGCACTTGGTGTAGAAACTACTGTTTGTGTGTTGCTTTTTTTAGCTTCTTCTTCTGCAATTTTCTTTAATTTTGCATCAATTTCTTTTCTATCTTCTTCCATTTTTTCTATCTCTGCTTGATTTTCCTTTTCTTCAGCAGTCAGTTGAGTTACATATGATTGTTTTTGGTTTTTTAGGTTTTTTAGTTGATTTGTAATTGATTCTTTTTCTGCAAGTGAAGAATCTAAAGATTTTTTGTCTTCTTCTAACTGAGCTTTCTCATTTTCTAGATTTTGCTTTTGCTCAATTATCGAATTCATTAATTCTTTATCACATTTTATTAGTTCTTCTGCTAAGTAATATCTTGATAGAAAATCAGACATGCTAGATGCATTTAACAATATTTCTAAATAAGAAGTATTTCCACTTTTATATAAAGTAATTACTCGTGCATCTAATAAATCTTCTTGTTCATTATATTCTTGTTGTTTAGTTTCTATGTCTTTTTCTCTAGAAGCTATTTGATTTTGTAATTCTTCAATTTGATCTTCTAAATCTGAAACTTCTTCTTCAGCATCTGATATTTGATATATCAAATCTTCAACAGCTTTCATAGCATCTGATTTATTCTGGTGTATTTCTTCTTGTTCCTCTTGTAGTTGTTTTATTTTTTCATCAATTTCCGATTGTTCATTTTGTAGATCAGTTTTATTGCTTGCTGCAAAAACTGTAATATTTTGAAAAATTAGTATAATCGATATTGTAATTCCTAATATCTTCGCTAGTGTTTTTCTCATATTTCCTCATCCTTTCCAAACATTGTTTTTTAACCATGTTCTTCAATACTTTTTATTGTATTTTATTAGTTAGTGCCTTCTTTTGTTTCCAGATTATTTGTTGATTCAGATTGTACATCTTGCTGATTTTCCTCATTTTGATTGCTTTGTTCATCTAGTTCATTTTTTTTTTTTTTTTTATTTATTTGTTTATTTCCTATTAAGTAGTCCAATGGGTTTACAGTTTGTCCATTTATTCTTATTTCAAAATGTGCATGAGGTCCTGTTGAATATCCTGTTGAACCTACTTTTAAGACTTCATCTCCTGCAGATACTACTTGTCCAACTTGTACCATAATTTCATTACCATGTGCATATAATGTTTGCACTCCGCCACCATGATCAATTATTACCATGTTTCCATATGCATTATTATATGTTGCTTTTGATACTATTCCATTTGCTGCTGCTACAAAGCTTTCTCCTATTCCTGCACTTATGTCAATTCCGGTATGTAATTTATATGCTCCTGTTATTGGGTGTACTCTCATTCCATATAAGGAAGTTAATGATGTATGACCTGGTACTGGCCATATGAATGCTCCTCCTATGTAATCTTCACTTATGCTGTTAGATGCTAAAAATCTGATTTCTGCTTCTATTGCTGAAACTTGAGTATTATACTCATCAATTTTGGACTGTAATTCCTGTTCTTGTTGTGTTAATTTGCTTATATAATATTGCCTCATTACTTGGGAATTTTCTATTACTTGTGCTTTTTTTTGTTGTGTTTGTTTACTTTCTACTACTTGTTTTTTCTTTTCATTTAGAATTTTTTTTGTTGTCTCTATTTCTTGTTTTTGTGCTTTTACAGTTGCTAATAATTTACTGTCATACTCCATTAATTGTTCTAGCCCATAATAATTTGAAAGAAAATCTGTAACACTTGTTGATGTTAATAAAATGTCTAGTGTTTGTAATTTAGGTGCCTTATACATTTCTAAAACTCTTGCATCTAGTAAGTCTTGTAGATTATCATAATCTGATTGGACTTTTTCTAGTTTTTCCTCGTTTTCTGCTATTTGCTGTGTTAAATCATCAACTTGTATATTGATTTGATTAAGTTCTTCTTGTGCTTCTGCCATTTGCGAATCTAATTCTTGCAATTTTTCCATTTGTTCAGACATGTCACTTTGTACTGCTCGTAACATGTTGTTGGCTTCATTAAGATTTTCTGTTAATTGAGTTGATTCATTTTGTAATTCTGTAATGTCTTTTGCAAATGCACAAGTAGATGCAAAACAAATCATTATTAATATTAAAGTTATTGCTACAAGTCTGCGCATTTGCTACCTCCTTTTTATGTTTCCTACATTTGTGAATCTAAATATTGTAATTTTTCTATTTGCTAAGACTAAAATATGTAATTTTATAATGTTAAAATTTTATAAAACTTTAATCTTTTATTATACATCTAAATATTTTCTCATTGAAATTGCACTACCTATAGCTCCAATTCCTGCACCTAATCCTAAATATACTATCAATATTAATTCAAACATGTCTTTAAATTCTATTAATTTTAAATTTGCTATATCCATGAATATTGTTCCTGACAATTTTCCGTAAAAATATGTATATAGAGCACCAACTATACCTACTGATATTAATCCTGCTATTACTCCAATTATTACACCTTCTACTAAAAATGGCCATCTTATAAAACTATTTGTTGCTCCAACATATTTCATTATTGAAATTTCTTTTCTTCTAGCATGTACTGTTAGTTTGATGGTATTTGCAATTATTGCTATTGATATTACAATTAGTAATATTAAAATTACAGCTGTAATTATTTTCACACCCTTGGCTAATCTAATTATTTGTTCTATTACTGGGTTACTTGATTCTATATCTTCAACATTAGGAATTTGCAATATATCTTTTTGTACTTCTTCATTTAATTCTAGATCTGTTAATTTTACTTCATATGATGCTGGAAGTATATTATTTTCTGTGTATCCTGCTATTATTTCGTCTCCTAAAGTTTCTCGCATTGATTCTAGGCCTTCTTCTTTTGAGATATATCTTACATCTCTAACACCCTCTATCTCTAGTAATTCTTTTCCTACTTCTTCTATTTCACTATCTGTTGCTGAATTTATAAGAAATACTCTTATTCCTTGTGCATCTGCAATTTCCTTTACAAATGCATTTATGTTTTCTCCTATGACAAAGAACAATCCAAATATTAACATTGTAGCACACATTATCATTAATGATGATATTGTTGATTTTTTGTTTTTAAAAACGTTTTTTATACCTTCTTTAAATAAATAACTTATTACATTAAATCTCACAATTGTACCCACCTTTTTTATCATCTTTTACTATTACGCCTTTGTCTATATGTATTACTCTTTTTTTCATTTGGTCAACTATTTCTTTGGCGTGTGTTGCTACTACAACTGTTGTTCCTCTCATGTTTATTTCATTTAATAGACTCATTATGTCCCATGCTGTGTCTGGGTCCAAGTTTCCTGTTGGCTCGTCTGCTATTATCATTGATGGATTATTGACTAATGCTCTAGCTAAAGCAACTCTTTGTTGTTCTCCTCCAGATAATTCACTTGGATACATTTTGGCTTTTCCACTTAATCCTACTAGAGATAATACCATAGGAACTTGTCTACGAATATGTTTTGGTGTAGCTTTTACTATATACATTGCAAAAGCTACATTTTCATATACTGTTTTGTCTGGTAATAGTCTAAAGTCTTGGAATACAACTCCCATGCTTCTACGTAAATATGGTACTTTCCCTTGTTTTAAGAATGTAGTGTCTTTTCCATTAATTATTATATTTCCAGAAGTTGGTTCTTCTTCTTTTAATATTAATTTTATTAGTGTTGATTTTCCGCTTCCAGAAGATCCTACTAAAAATGCAAATTCGCCTTTTTGTATATTAAAACTTACATTTTTTAAAGCCATTGTTCCTGTTCCGTATTTTTTGCACACTTTTCTAAATTCAATCATTTTGGCAATTCCCTTTCTTATGTTTTTTACTTGTTTGTTATTTTCTTTATTATTAAGTTTTATATGTTGAAATTTTAAAAAACCTTTTATTTATTCAAATTTAATCATTTTTATCATATCAATAATAGTTTTTTTTTGCAATAGGTGTGTTTAAAAGAAAAACGAGAAAAAAGCGTTTTTTTCTCGTTTTCTATCATTTTTCTACTTTTTTCTCTCAATTTCTCGTTTTGTGACTTTTTCGTGAAATCTTTAATTCTTTTCGATAAAATCTTCAATAATTTTTATGATTTTTCCAGTATTTTGCTCATATTTTTTTGGTTTAAAATTTTTTACTTTATCAAGTGCTTCAGGAATTTCTTTTACACCATGAATACCTATAATATAACCTTTTTCATTAAATGCATCTATAATTTCTACTTGGTGGTCATTAACATGCTCATTATATTTTTTTAGTCGTGGTACTGCAATAACTTTTTTTCCTCTTGTTATTGAATTTATGATTGAACCTACCCCTCCATGTGTAATTACTAAATCAGCTTTTTCTATCAGTTTATTTATTTCATCTGGAGGTAATTCATCAAATAATTTCATATTTTTGCTTTCAAATTTCGTGTATCCTTTTTGTGCAATAACTTCTTCCTTTATTTT
The DNA here is from genome assembly GCA_944393735.1 of uncultured Clostridia bacterium. Lineage (GTDB taxonomy): Bacteria > Bacillota > Clostridia > TANB77 > CAG-508 > CAG-269. Next base: position 3,657 of record CALYBE010000074.1, on the reverse strand, counting down.
TCCATTATCTATATTTTTTTGTATTTCTTCTAATAACCTATAAAAACTATTATTTTGTGTTCCCAATAATATTAAAATCAATATATTGCACCTCCATATACTGCTTTTGGATACAGTTTAAGTAATTCTTCCCATTGTACTATAAATAAGTCTGCAATTGGATATATTAGCCTTCCAGTCGCTGTTTTTCTGTTTCTATTTGCAAATGTTTCTATATATATGATTTTACTTCCAAATATTTTACCCAAATAACACATTGGTCCAGCAGTATGTGTTCCAGTTGTTACTATGTATTTAGGTCTTAATTTAAAATATAAATATATAGTTTTTAGGCATAAAAAAGTATATACAAATATATATCTAAATAATTTTTGCCTTGTTCCATATGGTAAATATAATATTTTTTCACCATATTTTTCTTTTAGTCCTTTTGTTGATTCATCTTTTTCTGTTATTATATGATAATCATATTTATCAAATAATGTTCGTAACTGTAGTAGTTCATTTAAATGTCCTCCCGTACTTGATATGAATAATACTTTTTTCTTTTTCATTTTAGTACAGTATGGCTTTGGGCCATTTCTCCTTTCAATAGGATATTGTGTTTAATATTATTTAATAGAAAAAATGATTTTTCCAGATAAATAAAAATAGAAACACAAGTTTAAATTATGTTTCTATTATACTTCTATTTTTTTATTATTGTCAAGGTATCAACAATAAGTTATTTTTAAGCTCTTGGATGAGCTTTTTTATATACATTTTTTAGTGTTTCATCTTGAAATTGCATATATATTTGAGTTGACAATATATCAGAATGTCCAAGCATTGTTTGAATTGATTTTAAATCTGCCCCATTTTGTAGTAAATGTGTTGCAAATGAATGTCTTAAAACATGTGGTGTAATATCTTTTTCAATATGAGCCTGTTCTTTGTAGTATTTTATAATCTTCCAAAATCCTTGTCTTGTTAGTCTTTTACCATTTACGTTTACAAATAAAGCTTTTTCATTTTCGTCTTTAATCATAACTCCTCTAGCATTTGTTACATAGTCTTTTAATGCTTTTAATGACATATTTCCTATTGGTACTGTTCTTTCTCTTTTTCCATTTTTACAAGTTGCATATCCTCTATCTAAATCTACATCATCTATATTTAATGATATTATTTCTGTAACTCTCATTCCTGTTGCATACGCAAATTCTAACATTGCTTTATCTCTAATTCCTTTTAAATCTACATTTTTAGGTTGATCTAGTAATAAAGCTACTTCTTTTGATGTTAGTACATTTGGTATTCTTTTTTCTATTTTTGGTGATTGAATTCCTTCTGTAGGGTCATTTTCTATTTTTTTGTTTTTTGCTTCATATTGATAAAATGATCTTATTGATGCTAATCCTCTTGAGATTGTTGATGGTTTTTTACCTATTTCTTGCATGTAAGCTATATATTTTTTTATACCTTCATCTGTGACTTCACGATAGTCTTCTCCAGCTTCTTCTAAATATTTAGCAAATTGCTTCATATCTCTTTCGTATGATTGAAGTGTATTATTTGATACTTTTTTTTCATTTTCTAGAAATCCAAAAAATAAGTTTAATTGTTCTTCCATTTTTTCCCCCACCTATGTTAAATTTTATTGTTCGTATATTATGATTTTACATAAATGATATACGACTATGTTATATCAAACTTTTTAAAAAAAGTAAATAGATTTTACTTATTTTTTAAAAATATTTTGCTAAGCTTATTATTAGCCTATATGAAATTTCTATTTTTATTATTGAAGATAATAATAGTGCTATTAAAATAAATATTGAAACTAAACTATGTTTTAAAATTGATACTTTTATATTTTCTTTTCTTCTATCTTTTATGATTGATGTATATAATTTTATACTGCTTACTCCTAATATCATGATTGCAGGAATAAATATTGCATTTTGTAAAAAAACTGTTATTAAAATAAATACTAGTCCTTTTATTTTTCCTAAAGTAAATACACATGCTGAAATGGTATAGCCCAAACAAAACCCTCTAAATAATATTATTCCTAAAACTATTGGTATTCCTATTATTGTTGTTCCTGCAAACCATAACAATAATACAAGTAATATATTATTTTTTATGTCTTTTTGAAGTTCGCCCCAATAGTCTCCATTTTGAATAGTTTTTGTTTCATCTATATATGTATTTATGTATTTTTCAACTTCTGTTTTTGACTCTGATTGGTTTATAAATAATACCCCTAAAAAAATTCCAACTGTAAATATAACAGTTACAATCAAATATGATTTAGCATTATTTAACACATCTTCTTTAATCGCCATAAAAATCTCATTTCTTTTCTTTCGCATAGATTTTCTCCTTAATTTTATCAATTATAGTTTTATACATAATATCTATTCAATAAAGAGATTTTTAGAACGATACTTTTAAATTATTATTATTAACTTAGGAAGAAGTTACTTTGCCATAGTTTCCTCCTCCTCCAGCTTCTACTTTTAGCTTTCCTTCACGTGCATTTACTATATTACTTGCTAGTTTTTCACCAAGAACAGCTTCTATATCATCTTTAGATAATTTATGTAAAATATTCATTTCTGTTTCAAATTTATCTAATAATTTTTCAATTGTTTTTCCACCTATGCCTGGTATAAATGTAAGTGGTATTTGATAAATGTATGGTGGTCTATTTTCTGGACTTTTAGTTGTTTCTTTATCTTTTATTAATTCAATTCTATCAAATACTCCAAATGTAACTTTATCACTACCACATTTTGGACATCTATCTACTGGCTCTTTTGTTTCTATTGTGCAATCACAATTATCGCAGTGTGTTCTATGATATTTTCCAAGTTTTGGGTCTACTCCGTAATTAGCGACTATTTTTCTACCATCTTCATTTTTCAAAGCTTTAATAACTTCTTTAAAACTAATATCCTCTACAAGCATTTTATTATATTCTCTAGCGATTTTAGGTAGAGAATGTGCATCTGAATTCGTAACAAATGTCTTGTCTTCTAATTCTGAAATCATATCTGCTAAATATGTATCTGAACTTAAACCTAATTCCACTGCAAATATTTTGTCATATTTTTCTTTAAATATATTTTTTAACCTATCAGTACAATTTCCATAATAACTTTTAAATGGTGTGAATATATGTGCAGGAATAAGAATTCCGTTATATTTTTCTACAATATCAATCAAATCATATCCAGATAAATCTGACCTTTGTGTGCTTAAAGTAATGTTTTTTAAGTGATGGCTTAATTCTTGTGAGAATCCTTTTATATCAACTAAATGAGGAAAGAAGCATAGATTATGTGCTGCTCCACTTTTTCCATTTCTTCCTTTTTCTGTTGTCTCTACTTCACTTCCAAGTAATATACATACTTTGTCTTTGTATATTATTCCTCCATCTTCTAATTCATATGCTTCACCTGTTTTTAAAAAGTTTTCTATATCTTCAATTACATATGGTGAAGCACAATCTATAATTCCTACTATGTTTATTCCTTTTCTATCTGCACATTCTTTAGCTATATTAGCAAAGTTCAAACTTTTTGCTGCTGTTATTTTTATAGGCTTACCATTCTCACTTCTTCCTATATGAACGTGTAAATCTGCAAATGCTTCATACATTTTTATTTT
>CALYBE010000073.1 GCA_944393735.1 uncultured Clostridia bacterium | reverse complement strand
CTTGGAAAAAATCATACAGTAATTTTAAGTTCACACATATTATCAGAAGTAAGTCAAATTTGTAATAGAGTAATTATAATAAATAACGGCAAGATTGTTGCAATAGATACACCTGCAAACTTAGAAAATAAAGTTGCTTCAGAAAATTCTATATATGTAACAGTTGAAGACCCTGAAAACAAAATGAAAGACATTAAAGAAAAGATAGAAAATGTCAAAGAAATAAAATTAGTAGCAGAAAACGAAGACAAAACAAAGCAATATATGATTTCTGCAGATAAAGATGTAGATTTGAGAAAAAATATATTTGAAACTCTAGCAAAAGAAGGAATTACAATATTTGAAATGAAAAAAGCAGATGTAACTCTTGAAGAAGCATTTATGCAACTAATTGAAGAACCAGAAAAGAAGGAAGAGAGCAATAAAGAAGAAATAGAAGAAAAAAATTCCAATAGTGAAAAAGATACAAATGATAATAAGAACGAGAAAAAGGGAGGAAAAGCATAATGTGGGCAGTATTCAAAAAAGAATTTAAAAGTTACTTTTTATCTCCAATAGGATATGTAGTAATAGGAATATTTCTAATAGTATTCAGTTTATTCTTTTATTTAACAACAATATTTAGTGGTAGTGTAGATTTAGGAGGATTATATTATTATTCAGCATTATATGGACTAATGATAATAGCTCCTATACTAACCATGAGAATGTTTTCAGAAGAAAGAAAAACAGGTACAGAACAACTAATATTAACATCACCAGTTAGTATGGTAGGAGTAGTTTTTGGAAAATTTTTAGCAGCATTATCTGTAATTGTAATAACATTACTATTTTCATTTATATATTTCTTTATAGTTGGATATTTTGGAGATCCAAACATTAAAGCTGTATTAGTAAGCATGCTAGGATTTTTGTTAATAAGTAGTTCAGCAATAGCATTTGGAATGTTTGCTTCAAGTATAACAGAAAATCAAATAATAGCAGGAATATTAACAATAGCATATTTAATAATTCCACTATTTCTAGAAAACTTCACAAGTATATTTTCAAACTTTATAATAATGAACTTTTATCAATATTTCCCTAGTGGAGTAATAAAACTAAGTGAAGTTACAGGATTAGTATCATTTGCTGTAATGTTTATAATATTCACTATTATTGTAATGCAAAGAAGAAAACTAGTAAAGTAAGGAGATGAAAACGTGAAAAAATTATTAGGAATCATAAAAAATAAATGGCTAATAAAAGGAACAACAACATTACTTTTAGTTGCTATTGTTTTAGTTTGTTTTATAGGACTAAATATATTAGTCCAAAACATTAATGCTGAAGACTTAGACTTCACAGAAAAAAAATTATATTCTTTGTCAGATGAAACAAAAAACAAAATAAAAGATTTAGACAAAGAAGTTACAATTCAATTAATAAATATGAATGATTATGGATATATTAAAGAATTTGCAAAAAAATATTCTGCATTAACAGATAAAATTAAAGTAGAAGAAGTTGATGACCTATCATCAAGAGTAGATTTAAAGACAGAATATGACCTAGATGACACAGACTCTCTAATTGTAGTTAAAACAGCCGATGCTGAAAAAACCCTAACTTTATATGATTTATACACAATAGATTATTCAACATATGAACAAATTGACACTACAGAAGAAGCAATAACTAATGCGATTGTTGAACTAACTATAGATAGAAAACCTAAAATATATATACTTTCTACAAATACTTATTATTCAAGCCAACAATCATTATATACAGTAATTACACAACTAGAAGAAGATTCAAATGAAGTTGAGTATTTAGATATTTTAACACAAGGAGAAGTTCCTGAAGATTGTGATTGTTTAATAATTACAACACTTGCTAAAGATATAACAGAATTAGAAAGAGACAAAATAATAGAATATATACAAAGAGGCGGAAAAATAATGATTCTAACATCTCAAAATGTGTTAGAAGAAGTTGAAACACCAAATTATGACACAGTACTTGCTGAATATGGTATTTCTATGGATTTTGGTGTAATATTTGAACAAGACACTAATAGAATGTTACAAAATGCCCCAGAATTTGCAATCTCAGATGTTAGTGCAAGTTTTATGAATAATATAGATATGACTCTACAAATGTGCTTTATAGATGCAGGAAAGATTGAATTTGCAGATGATGAGAAATTAGAAGAATTAGGAGTCACATATGAAACAATAGCATCAACAGGTGAAAAATCTTTTATAAGAACTGATTTTGACCAAACATCATTCACAAAAACATCAGAAGATGGAGAAGAAGGATCTTTCATAGTAGGAGCATTTGTTACAAAATCAATATCAGATGACATAAACTCTGAATTAATAATATATTCAAGTGAAGTATCTGCTACAGATATGCAAATTCCTATAAGCAGTCAATATTATAGTTATGCTATAGATTTATATAATAATAAAGATATAATATTAAATTCAATTTCGTATTTAACAGAAAGAACTGACACTATCACAATAAGAAAAACTGATGATACTCAGCCATACTCTGTAACAGAGCAACAAGATACTATTATAAGAATTATAATATTCACAATTCCTTTTGTAATAATATTTATAGGAATTATAGTTTGGTACATTAGAAAAAGAAGAAGATAGAAATAAAAAGAATACTCGATTTGTGATGAACTCAGATTATTAGACAAAAAAGTTTAATAATTTGGGTTCATTTTTTGTACTAAAAGAAATATATATTTATTATAAAACACGTATTTTATCGTTGTTTTATGCCTTTAGGAAGGAATGAGATTAAAAATGAAAGAAACTATATCAATTGTATTAGTAATAATAGGAGCACTGATAGGAGCAGGATTTGCCTCTGGACAAGAAATATATATTTTTTTCTATTCATATGGAATAAAAGGAATAATAGGAATAGTGATTACATGTATATTAATGGGAATTTTAATATATAAAAGTCTAAAAATAATTTACGAAAATGAAATAAACAACTATAGTGAATTTTTAAATCGATTTATAAAAAACAAAAAATTAAATAAAATTATTAATATAATATTAAATGGTTTATTATTAATATCATTTTTCATAATGATAGCTGGGTTTGGAGCTTATTTTCAGCAAGAAATAGGAGTCAGCAAAACAATAGGAAGTATAATATTAGTACTACTTTGTGCAATTGTTTTTTTTACAAGTGTAAGAGGAGTACTAAAAGCAAGTGAATATATAGTTCCACTACTTATAATTTTTATTATAATTGTTGGAGTAAGAAATATAATATCAATGGATTTAGATAGTATTCAAATTCCACAAATAAAAAGAGGATGGCTTTTAAGTGCAATTATTTATTGCAGTTATAATCTGATTTTATTAATACCAGTCTTAATTTCATTAAGAGAACAAATAAAAAACGGAAAAAATATCAAAAAAATTGCAATAATAAGTGGTGCAATAATGTTAGTAGTATCAGTAATGATATTTATGCTAATAGCAAAATCAGAAATAGATATAAGTCAACTAGAAATGCCAATAGTATTTATAATAAGAACATATTTTCCAAAATTCAAAGAGATTTATGCATTTATTATTTTAGCATCAATATTTACAACAGCAATTTCTGTTGGAATAGGATTTTTACAAAACATTTGTAAAAACAAAAAAAATTATACACAAATTGTGTTAATAATGTGCATAACTAGTCTTGTAATTTCAAATTTTGGATTTTCAAAATTAGTAAATTTAACATATCCTATTTTTGGATATTTAGGAATTATACAAATAATTTTAATAATTATGGCTCTCTAAAATAACTAAATTTTATCTTGTGTTACAGTTAAAACTTAATTTTGTAAATTTGACTAAAATTTATGCCATATTGGATTGTAACATGTTAAGAAATTTTTTTGGTATTTTAGTTGCGGATAATATTTGCATTATGATATAATAAATGCAAATCAGAAGAAGAAAATTTAAATTGCACATTAAAATTTAAAGAATCTTGCAAATTAAACTTCATGAAAAAATTTTAAAGTTAAGCAATTCATATGAATATCCGAAGGAAAGGAAAACAAACGAAAATGAAAGATTTTTGGGCTGAAGGGCTACAAAATCACAAAAAGGGCAGAATAAAAAAACTAATATTACTAATATTTTTTCTATTAATTATTATAACAGCCATAACATTGGTTGTTGTTTATTGCAATAATGAGCAGTTCAGAAATTGGTGTGATGAAAACGTCCTAAGAAAGCAAGTACTGGAAGAAGAAACAAAATATATACAAATAGATGAAGATGAAAATCTTCAAGTATATGCATATGACAAATATATATGTATTTTAAGAAAGAAAACACTTGAATTTTACAACAGAGTTGGAAACAAAGTAGGAACAATAGAAGTAGACATTAATAATGCTGAATTTGCTTCAGCAGGAAGATATTTAGCAATAAGTGAAAAAAATGGGCAAAAATTTTATTTAATAAGTGACAAAGAAAAAATATTTGAAAATGAAATTGAAGGAAATATCACTCAAATAAATGTAAGCAGAAATGGTTATGTATCAATAGTAATATCAAATACAAGTTATAAATCTGTTGTTGGAGTATATAACAATAAAGGAAAAGAAATATTTAAAACAAACCTAGTAACATCACGAGTTGTAGATATTAGTATTTCACAAGACAGTAAATATTTAGCAATTGCAGAAGTTGACATATCAGGAATTATAATAAAATCAAGCATACAAGTAATATCAATTGAATTAGCACAGCAAAACTCATCAGAAGCATTTCTATATAAATACGAAGCTGATACGAACAAATTAATATTAAATATAGAATATCAAGAAAAAGGAAAATTAATATGTATGTATAATGATTCAATTGAAATGTTAGATGGAAATCAAAATACAGAAATATTAAAATTTGAAAACAAAAAAATATCGTTTGTAACAGTAAATCTAAACAATAGAATTGTATTACTAGAAGAAGTTTCAATAGGAGATTATAATTCAAAAACAAAAGTTAATATAATAAACCCAGAAAACAATAAAGAAAAACAATATAACACAAGTGATGTAGCAAAATCAATCACAACATATGGTAACAAAATTGCAGTTAATTTTGGAACAGAGCTACATATAATAGACACAAATGGTTTTTTAAAGAAAAAATACATATCAGATTCAGAAATAAATGATATTGTTATGACAGATAATTTAGTCGGAATAGTATATAGAGACAGAATCTCAATAATAAATTTTTAATAGTTAATCTAATAGAAATTTTTATGTAAAAATCAAAATAAAAAGTTATTAATTTAAAAAATTAGGAGGAGATAAAATTGATTGGAATAATATTAGATATTATAGTAGTTGCAATAATCATATTAAATATATATTTATGTTATAGGAAAGGCTTGGTTAGATTAGCTGTTGGACTTGTTGCAGTATTAGTATCAATAATTTTAGCACTAATATTATATAAGCCAGTATCAAATTTAGTAATTGAACATACACAAATTGATGAAAATATAGAAAAGACAATTATCAAAAACTTCACAGTAAAAACATCAGAAGATGGTGAAGAAGAAAATGGAGAAGTAGAAGGAAACGAAGCAACATCAGAAAATAACGAAGAAAACGAAGACAAAGATAGTAGTTTTATGAAATACATGGAAAAATATGTAGATGATGCAATAAATAAAACTAGAAACGAAATTGTAATTGAAGCTTCTGAAGTTATCGCAGTAAAAGTAATAAATGTTTGTGTAATAATAGCAATATTTATTATAGCAAGAATAGCATTAATACTACTTACATTTATAACAGATATAATTACAAGTTTACCAATAATAAAGCAATTCAATGAAGTTGGAGGTATATTATATGGAGCAATCAAAGCATTGCTAATAATATATGTAATTTTAGCAATAGTATTTTTCATAATAAATATTACTGGAAATACTGGAATGTCAGAGGCTATAGAAAGCACTTTTATAACTAAATTCTTCTACAATCACAACATATTATTAAATTTAATATTTTAAGTAATTAATTAAAGCATCAGTAATATTTGCTAATAATAAAAAGCAAATATGAACTGGTGCTTTTTTTGTCATAGTAATTTATTTTACTAAAAAGCTTATAAATACAAAAATATATAATTCAAATAACCAATTTGTGAAATTTTTGTGAAATAATGTAAAATATTTATATTATTGTTGAAATTTAAAAAAAAATTTGTTATAGTAGAATAGTAAATTTAAAAATAAAACTGGGAGTGAAAAAAGTGTCAAACAAGAAAAATGACAAAAGAAAAGAAAAGAAAAAAACAAAAAAGAAATCAGGAATCCTAAAAAAGATATTAATAATATTAATAATAATATTATTAGCACTTGTAGGATTTATTACATATAAAACACAAGTAAATGGTGGAGGAATGACAGGATTACTATCAACATTAGTTGGTAATGATGAAAATACATTAGAAGAATTAGAGCCACTGCAAGTATTATTATTAGGAATAAGTTCTGACCTAGGAACAAAATTAACAGATACAATAATAGTAGCAACATACAATCCTCAAAAACAAACAGCATCATTACTATCAATTCCAAGAGACACATATACAGGAAATAATATTAAGAATGGTACAGGAAGTGAAAAAATTAATGCATTATATACAAGAGGAATAGACAAGCTATTAGATGAAGTAAATGAGCTTACTGGACTAGACTTAAAATATTACATGGTAGTTGACAATCAAGCACTAATAGAATTAGTAGACTTAATAGGTGGAGTAGAATTTGATGTACCATATGTACCAGGAGGAATGGTATATGATGATCCAACACAAAATTTGCATATTAATCTAGAACCAGGATTACAATTAATAGATGGAGAAAAAGCAGAACAATTACTAAGATTTAGAAAAAACAATAGTGGATCATCTTATCCAGCATCATATGGATCAGATGATATTGGAAGAATGAAGACACAAAGAAACTTTATGATTGCAACCGCAAAGCAAACATTAAATTTGAAAAACATATTTAAAATAAGAGATATAATAGATATTGTCTATGAATATGTAGATACAAACCTATCAATTTCAACAATAAAAGCATATATACCTTATGCAATAGATTTCAACATAGAAAATATAAGAAGTGCATCATTACCAGGAACTTCAGTTGGTCCACCAGAAGTACCATTATGGTTTATACAAGTAAACAAGAAAGAAGCAGCAGAACTAATGGAAGAATTATATGGTGATGGTGAAGAAGAGACAGAAAATTCAGGTGAAGGTTCTAGCACATCATCAAGTAGTGCATCAGGCACTTCAACATCTAGTAGTACATCAACCACCTCATCTTCAAATAGTTCAACAAGTTCTTCAACATCAGGTAATAGTTCAAGCTCAACAACATCAGATAAAGACAATTCAAGTAGTAGCTCATCAACTATTACAAAAGCAGAAGCAAGCAAAATAAAAATAGAAATTCTAAATGGTTCTGGCTCAAGTAAAAAACTAACAGAAGTAAAAAAACTATTAACAAACAAAGGATATAAAATATCAAAAACAGGTACAACAACAGATGTATCAAAAACCACAATAATTAATAAATCAGATGTAGATTCTAAATTTGAAAACAACATAAAAGACCTATTAGGAGTAGGAAATATATCATCAAGTTCAGCAAGTTCAAGCAATGTAGACATTACAATTATAATAGGTAAAGACTATGAATAAAAAGTGGAGGCTTATGCCTCCACAATATTTAAATATTAAATTTATAAATTGAATTACTATTATCATCATATTTTTTTGATTTCTTATGTTTATTTTTATGAATTTTCTTAAATTTTTTATTATTATAATTTTTTATCCAAGAAAGCAATTTTGCAAATATAATTAAAACCAAAATAGCCAAAATAATTTGAAAAATAATAGTTAATATTTTTGACTCTTCAACATCATGGCTAGCAATTAAATCAGAAGAATATAAAATGCCATCAATATTATATGTAATTTTTCCAAGGACTGTACCAGATGTAATCGGTGCAGAAATATTATCATTTATTTCAACAGAATATTTTAAATTTTGCAAATCAAGAGTTTTAGAAACCAAAAAAATATGATGATAATAG
>CALYBE010000072.1 GCA_944393735.1 uncultured Clostridia bacterium | reverse complement strand
CTACCTATTAATGGAATAATAATTGCAATTGTAGCAGTATTTGTATTAATAGGAGCAATAATGAAATATTCATTAAAAAAGATAAATAAACAAAACATAATTGAAACAATAAGAAATGATAATATTTAAAATAGAAAAAACGATATAAATTTAAATGTTTATATCGTTTTTTTTGAATTTAAAAAACAATAAAAAAAAATAACGAAAATCATGTTTTTATATTAACATTTATATCCTATTTTTTGTAGGATTTTTTTATTTTTTACTATTTAATTCTACCGCCAAATCTCGCTTGCCTGTAAGAATAGAGTGGTATTCTTATGGCAACAAAAGATAAAACAAAGGTGGTGGGAAATATGGATGATTTTATAGAAAAATTTTGGGAATGGGTAAGCCATTGGATAATGTAATAATATTCATAATGTAGAACAAAAAGATAATCAATAAGTTATTTTTTATACTTATATTGATTATCTTTTTATTTTTACTTATAATAAATATAAAAAAGGGAGAGATTTATATATGAGCGAAATTATTCAAAATAACAGTACTGATGATATAATAAACTTTTTTAGAATATTTTTTATCAGCATTTCAACTTGCTGTATTGCTTCTAAAATCATGAATGTCACTAAATTTACAAAAACAAAAAAGATTATTACATTTATTATTATAATTATAACCTCAATAATCTATGCAATAGAAAAAAGAATGATTAGCAATTTATATATTACGTTATTTTTATTAGTGACATTATCTTTTGCTTATTCCAAGATAACTGATAGCAGTATGGGTAATTCAATAATTGCTATAACAATATCATTAAGTATAAATTATGTACTGTTTTTTGCTGCAGTTTGTATAAGTTTTTTTCCAATTTTTATATTAAATGTAGAAAATGAATTTTTAATATTAATAATATTACTAATAACTTATTCAATTGAGGTATTATTGTTTTCAAAAATAAATAGATTTAAAAAAGGATTTTCATTTCTAAGAAAAAATAATGATATACTTGACATGTTAGTATTAAATGTTAGTGCAATAATATTATTTTCAATAATAATTTTAAGTAACTATGTTAAGGGAGAAACCAAAAAAATTGGATTTGGAATAATAATATTTGCAATCATCATGTTCGTCACAATCCAAAAATCCCTACAACTATACTACAAACAAAAACAACTAATAAAAACACTAGAAGAAACCCAAGCAGAACTAGAAAAATACAAAAAAGACGTAAAAGAGCTAGAGGAAGAAAACTTAAACATAAGCAAGAAAAGCCATAGCCTAGTTCACAAGCAAAAACAATTAGAATACAAACTAAACGAATTACTATCGCAAACAGAAACAACAATAACAGAAAAAGAAAAGGAGGAACTAAACTCAAGTATAGAAAACATCTCCAAAGAACTATACACAGAAAAAGCAATAATAGAATTAACGAAAACAGACATTCCAAACATAGACGACATGTTAAAATATCAACAATCAGAATGTATAAAAAACAAAATAGACTTCGACTTGCAAATAAGTGGAAACATCCACCACATGATAAACACACTAATACCAAAAGAAGACTTAGAAATATTAATAGCAGACCATGTAAAAGATGCAATAATAGCAATAAATCATTCAAATAATGAGAATAGAAGTATATTAGTAAGACTAGGGAAAATTGATGAATGCTATGGAATTTACATATATGATACTGGAATAGAATTCGAAAAAGAAACATTAGAAAGCTTAGGAAAAAAGCCAAGCACAACACATGCAGATGAAGGTGGAACTGGCATGGGATTTATGAACACATTTGATACACTAAGAAAATGTAAAGCAAGTCTAATAATCAAAGAAATAGGAAAACCTAGTAAAGACAATTTTACAAAAGTAATAATGATAAAATTTAATAACAAACAAGAATTCAGAGTAGAATCATACAGAAATATAAATATCGAAGTTAAACTAGATCAAGATAGCAACAATGAAAATAATTCAAAAAGTAAAGTCACAATTAAATAAATCTTAAAAAGAGGTAAATCTAATGAAGATTTACCTCTTTATGTTCAATATTAAAATCAATTTTTACACCAAAAATACATGTTAACAAAATTCAATAAATTTAGTACAAAAACACATCAATAATACATACCTTGCCACAAATCATTTTCCCCCAAAATCTTATCCAAACCATTAATAATCCATTTTTTATGAGCATTCCAATCAGGAGCAATAAGTAAATTTTTAGGAGCATCACCAGAAACACGGTGAATAACAACATCTGGGCTAATATGTGTCAAAATATAGCAAACACAGTCAAGGTAAAAATCTAAAGAAATAGGTGTATATAATCCATTTTCAAACATATCAGCTAAAACAGTATTTTGAACAACATAAGTAGAATGTATTTTCAAACCTTGAATATTATGATTGTTAATAAAATCAACAGTATTTTTAATATCTTCAAAATTTTCATTAGGAAGACCAACCATAATATGTGTAACAACATCAATATTGTATTCATTTAATAACTTAACTGCGTCAGAAAATTGCTTACCAGAATATCCACGATTGATTAATTTACCTGTATCATCATTTGATGTTTGCAAACCAAGTTCAACCCAAACATAATATTTATCTGTATATGTTTTTAGTAATTTGCAAACCTCTTCATTTATGCAATCTGGGCGTGTAGCAACTGCCAAAGCAACAATTCTATCATAAATTAAAGCAGAATCATATTTAGATTTTAAAACATCAATAGGGGCATATGTATTTGTAAAATTTTGAAAATAAGCAATAAATTTATTTGCACGTTTACTTTTATAACTTGAAAAATAATTTCTAACCTGTATAGATATATTACGAGTGGAATTCTCACAATTAGATGCATTAGATGAGTTAGAATTATCTGAAAAATTATTACCATCAAACGATTTTAACTTATTTATATGTTCACCAGAACCACGTTCACTACAAAAGATACAGCCACCAGTTCCAACTAAGCCATCACGATTAGGACAGGTAAAGCCTCCATCGATACAGATTTTTAAAGTCCTTTCACCAAATTTATTTTTTAAAAATTCATTTAAATGATTATATCTATTTATATTTTCCATAGTAAAAGTATTATATCAAAAAGAAGCGGGTATATCAAGTTAAAAACTATTGCTTTTCTCAATCGTAACTTCACACTTCAAGAATACATTTAAAATTTTAATTGAAGAAAATGTAACTTTTTGTAACAATATACAACATTATTATAAAATAAAATATTTTAAACTATGTACATTTTACATAAAATATGATATAATATGTCATATTTGGGAAAATATCTCAATTTAAAAAAGCTCGCTCGATTTGCGAAATTTGGTACGTCATGTGTTGGCACGCACATGTTCACATCATAATCAAAATAAGGAGATGGCAAAATGAAAAAAACAGCAAAATTTTTAGTTCCTATTTTGGCACTAGCACTTTGTATTTGCTCGATGACATTTAGTGTATTAGCTGATGGCATCGAGATGAATGAAAAGAAGGATGTGATAAAGGTAAAAGAGGGTACTACTTATTGGGAAACCGCATATCAGACTGGAAGGTCTGGTATGGTTTACCCAACAAATCTGTATTTGGCTCAAAATCGAGTTGTTATTGTAAACGGTTGGGCTCTCTTCAATTCGGAAGGAAAGATTGTAGCTAAAGTTTATATAAAAGACACTACAGAAAGCATTAATCTTCCTACCATAGAGGATGTTCCTGATGATGGACACATCATGTTCCACATCAAAGGTTATGTTGACCTTGGTTGGGTCGACGAAAGCAGCCTCTACAATCAGGAACCAAACGTTCTGTCCAATACAGAGTCGATTTTGACCTAACACCCAAAGTGCCCACCACCAATACTTGCTAGAAACAAGTGTTGGTGGTGTTTTTTAATAAAATAATTAACAAAATATTATATTGTAAATGTTTATATATAACAAAATTAATCATTAAACAGGTGAGACCACTAGAAGATAGTCTTGCTTTTTTTATTTTATTATAGTAGAATAATTAAAGAAAGGTTGAGATAAAACAAGAATTATGCAACAGAAAAAAATTTCAAAGAAATCATATGAAAAAGGAAATAAAAGAGAATGAAAGATTACTATAAAATTTTAGAAGTTGATAAAAATGCATCAGGAGAGATAATAGACAAAGCATATAAAACATTAGCAAAAAAATATCATCCAGATTTGCAAAACTATTCAAAAACAAGTGATGAAAGAATCAGTCAATACAACAAAGATAAAATAAGACAAAAAAATGAAGAAAAAATGAAAGAAATAAATGAAGCATATGAAGTTCTATCAAATGACTTTAAAAGAAAATCATATGATGAGCAATTACAAAAATCAAATGTTTCAATGGAAGAATATAGAAAAGTATTGCAAGAAAATGCAATGTTAAAAAATGAATTAGGAAGAAGACCAACACAAAATAATTCATCACAAGCAAATATGTATAATGCAAATCAACGAGGGCAAAACATACAAAATCAAGACACAGAAATAAATGGACAACTATATAGATATTATAAACAACAAATAAATAGAGCAGTAAATAAAGCATATCAAGATGCATATGTAAAAGATATGCAAAACAGAGGATATAAGTTTAAATATAAGCCAACATTAAAGCAATGGATAACATTAGCAGTAGCAATAATTGCTGTAATATTAATTTTTGTGATTTTATTTCAAATACCACCAATAAAAGATTTTTTTATAACACTATATAATGAAAATACTGTTATAAAAGTAATAGTAGATATAATAAAGGGTACATTTACAAAAGGACTTTAAAGACATTATATAGAGATGAAAGGAAAAACAATATAAAAAAATTAAATACAAATTTTAGTAAAATCTGAAATCCTAAATATTTATTTAATGAGGAAGGAATGATTTTTTTGAAAGCACTTATAACAGGAGCTTCTTCTGGAATAGGAAGAGACATAGCTAAAGAATTAAGTAAAAAAGGATATGACTTAATTTTAGTAGCAAGGAATAAAGAAAGATTAAAACAAGTCCAATCAGAAGTAAAAACAAATGCACAAATAGTAATTATGGATGTTTCAACTCCAGAAAATTGCCAAAAATTACATGAACAATTTAAAGATATTGATATACTTGTAAACAATGCAGGTTTTGGAGACTGTGGTTATTTTACCAAAACAGATCTTCAAAAAGAATTAAAAATGATTGATACAAATATAGTAGCATATCATGTATTAACAAAGTTATATTTAAAAGATATGCAATCTAGAAATAGCGGAAAAATATTAAATGTAGCATCAATAGCTGGTTTTATGCCAGGACCATTAATGGCAACATATTATTCAACAAAAGCATATGTAGTAAGACTTTCAGAATCAATTCGAGAAGAACTAAGAAGAGAAAAAGCTAAAGTACAAATAAGCATTTTATGCCCAGGACCTGTTGATACGAACTTTAATAAAGTAGCAGATGTAGAGTTCGCATTAAAAGGCTTGAGTAGTGAATATGTTGCAAAATACACAGTAAACAAATTCCTAAAAGGAAAATTTTATATAATTCCAGGTTGGAAAATAAAACTAGCAAAAATAGGGAGTAAATTAGCTCCAACTAATCTTGTTGCTAAAACAAGTTATAATATGCAAAGAAGAAAAATACAATAAATTATTGATAGTAGAAATTACAAATAATTATTTAAAATTAAATAGATAAAAAATGATTTTATCATTTGAAAAATTTTAAAAGTTACAATTCAGTATGACATAAACTTAAATCGTCCGAAATGTTGATATATCAATATTTCGGACTTTTCTACAAAATAATGTCTGAACTGTAACTTTTAAACCTATTTTTCTAAAAATTTTTTCACATATCTATTGACAATATAATATAATAATATTATAATGAATATATGAACAATTATTCATACGATAAAATTTAAAAATACATCAATAAAGTTAACAATAGAGTTTGAAAAATTAGAAAGGAATTAGATATGGAACAAGAAAAAATAGTTGATTTAGAAAAAGTCACTAAAATAAAAAAAATCATGCCAAGTGATGATTTATTATTTGACATAGCAGAGGTATTCAAAGTATTAGGAGATACGACAAGAATGAAAATAATAAGTGCACTATTAGAGTCAGAACTATGTGTAGGAGATATAGCAGAAATTACAAATTCAACACAATCTGCAATATCACATCAATTAAGAGTGTTAAAACAAGCAAAATTAGTAAAATTTAGAAAAGAAGGAAAAGCAGCTTATTACTCATTAGATGATGAACATATCTCAACATTATATGAAATAGCTAAAAAACACATAGAAGAAGGTTATGAACATAGATAAAAATAACAGTCAAAATAAAAATTTATATTAAAATATAAAAATACTATTTAAAAAAATGTTCATACCAGAAAGGAGAACAAGTATGAAAAAATATGAATTTATATTAAAAGACTTAGATTGTGCAGCTTGTGCAAATGAAATACAAGAAAAATTAGAAAAAAACCCAAAGTTACACAATGTAAATGTTAATTTTGCCAAACTAAAATTAACATATGAAACAGATGAAGTTTCAGTAGAAGAAGTAAGAAAAGCAGTAAAAGAGCAAGAGCCAGATGTAGAAATGATAGATGCAACAGTAAAAAACACCAATCAAGAAGATGAAGACGAAAACGGCGAAATAAAAACAGATATAATAAGATTAGTAATTGGAATTATACTTGCTGGTATAGGGTTATACGCTCCAGTACCACCAATTATAGGAACAACATTTGTAATATTAGCATATATAGTATTACTTTATAAAACAGCCAAAATAGCTTTAAAAATGTTATTTACAGGGAAAAAGATTAATGAAAAAATGTTAATAACAATTTCATGTATAGGAGCATATTGTGTTGGTGAACACCTTGAAGGATTAATGGTAATAATTTTATATGAAATAGGAGAAATATTAGAAGATAAATCTGTAGATAAAAGCAGAAAATCAATAAAAGAATTAATGAACATCAAACCAGAATATGCAAACTTAAAAACAGGCAATAATGAAATAAAAAGAGTCTCACCAGAAGAAGTAAAAATAGGAGACACAATTTTAATAAAAGAAGGAGAAAAAATTCCACTAGATGGAATTGTAACAAAAGGAACAGCAGACTTAAACACAGCATCACTTACAGGAGAAAGCAAACTAGCACAAGCACAAGTAGGTAAAAAAGTACTTTCTGGAAGTATAGTTGTAGATGGAATGTTAGAAGTGCAAGTAACAAACGAATACAAAGAGTCAACAGTAAGTAGAATACTAGAATTAGTAGAAAATGCTACAGACAGGAAAGCAAAGACAGAAACATTTGTAAATAAAGCTGCATCAATATATACACCAATTGTAATAGGATTAGCAGTTGCAGTTGCAGTATTATTACCACTATTTACAGATGTACCATTTACAGGAAATAATGGAAGTATATATAGAGCATTAGTCTTTTTAGTAATTTCATGTCCATGTTCAATAGCAATATCTGTACCACTTAGCTATTTCTCAGGAATAGGAAAATCTTCAAAAGAAGGAATACTAATAAAAGGAAGTGACTACATTGATGCAATAAAAGATATAAAAGAAATAGTATTTGACAAAACAGGAACTTTAACAAAAGGTGAATTTGAAATTAAGAAAATTGAAACATATCAAAATTACACAGAACAAGAAATTTTAAGATATTCAGCAATAGGAGAAAAATATTCAAATCACCCTATTGCAAAATCAATAGTTAAAGCAAATAATGAGCAAATAGAAAATGTAGAAATACAGAATTTTAAAGAAATAGCAGGAAAAGGATTAAGTTATAATTATAATGGAAAAACAATACTAGTTGGAAACTCAACATTAGTAGAAGCACCAAATAATAATACAAATAATGATGATGGCACAACAAAAATTTATGTAAAAATTGACGGAGATTTAGCTGGAGCAATATTATTAGGAGATACAATTAAAGAAGGAACAAAAGAAACGATAAAAAAATTAAAAGCTCTAGGAATTAGAACAAGCATGTTCACAGGAGACAGTAAAGCAATTGCAGAAAAAATTGGTAAAGAAATTGGTATAGAAAATATCAAATCAGAAATGTTACCACAAGATAAATATAATGAATTAGAGAAAATAATAGAAGCAAATGCAAAAGTAGATTCAAAAACAGGTACAGGAACAAACTCAAAGAAATTAAATAGTAGCCAAAAAGGAAAAGTAGCATTTGTTGGAGATGGTATAAATGATTC
>CALYBE010000071.1 GCA_944393735.1 uncultured Clostridia bacterium | reverse complement strand
TTGCTAGGGACGAAAGTTTTTATTTTCCGCGTTTCCACCCTAATTCTTAAAATGTTGCGGTAGCAAATTTTAAGCACCTTAATTCTATATTACTCCAAAGCTCCCCTTATGTCTCATATTACAAGCTTTCCACCAATGGCTTGCTCTCTATAAATATTACTCATAATTTTTCTTTTTCATTGTAATTTATTAAATTGCTATTATTATATTCTTTTATTTTTTACTTGTCAATAGTTTTTTTATTATATCTATATTTAGCCTCATTTTTCAAGTTTTCATAACTTTTAGATATAAGGATAAGGTATACATTTGTTTTATTGTTCGTTTTCTACAAACTCATCTGCTTTTGCACTTCTTAAAATATATAGTCCTAGTGCTAAATATACTAATGAGAATAATACTGTTGCAATACTTCCATCTGAAATATTTTCTACTATTGAGCCTATTCCAAATACTCCAGTATCAAATAAGCTAGATGTGTCTAATAGTGCATGTAGGATAGATACTGAATAAATGTTTTTCGTTCTTGCATAAATTGCTCCAAAATAAAATCCTATAAAAATTGCACATATTGCTTGTACTATAACTCCTTGTAATGATACATCTGCAAATAAATTGCCAAAATGCATAATTCCAAAGATAGCAGATGATAACAAAATTCCTACTATAATAGATTTTCTGTTTTTTCTTCCTAGTTGGTCACAAATTATGTTTTGAATAATTCCACGACAAAGTATCTCTTCTGTTAAACCTGTTCCTATATAACTTAATATAAACCAAAAAGTACGTGATAATGAGAAATTTGCTTCTTCATTTTCCATTCCAGTAAAGAAGTTTGAAACAAGAACAATTAGAGAAAAGATAAACATAAATCTTCCTACTTTTATTCCATAGTTAATTCCTCTTCCTTTTTCTTTTAGTATTTTGTCTTTTTTTACTAATTTTAATATGATAAATAAATATATTAATACTATAACATAAACCAATACTTGGAAGAAATATGCATTGTCTGCAGTAATTTTTGAAGCAAATAATGAGCTTATTATTTCTCCGGCTATTTTATATACTATCCAAAAACTTATTGCTATTATAATTGCTTTTATTATATTGTTCCCCTTTATTTTTTCCATTTTTTTCTCCTTTTGTTTGTTCATTATTCCTCTATCTTTTTACCAGCTATTATACACATTATTGAGCCAATTAAAGTTGAATAAAAACCTAAAGATAAAGATGTAAATTCTGAACCGTCTCCGAAATTTACACTTATTGCTGTTATTAAAACTATTGCTAAAACAATTGCAGAAATTATCATTATTACCTTATTATTTTTTAACACTGCAATTTTTTTTATAAATGTAACTTTATTTTGAATTTCATCATACATAAATATAATTAAATTGATTATTCCTATAAATAAAATTATTATTCCTTTAAATCCATCTATTAATGATGCTCTTGCAGTAACTCCAAATACTTCAACTTTTGCAAATGTAAAAAATGTTCCTAAAATTATTAATATACTTCCTATTACTCCTATTATTTTATTTTTTGACATTTTTTATTCCCCTTTCTATTTCTTCTTTTTTTATTAATTTTTAAAATAATTTCTTTATTTATAAAGAAATTATTTTAACACAAAAAACTATTTAACATGATATATTTTTTGCATATTTTACAATTATTTTTCATTTATTAATTCCTTTGTATATTTATTTTTATATTTTTTACTACTTTCTAATATGTATAATATCATATTGGAATTTTTAGGTCAATAATTTTATATCATAATTTCTTTTTCTAGATATGTTGAATATATGCACATCTTGTCAACCTTCTTATTAAGTGCACTTTCTAAAGCTTTTTTATATAATTCTAGTTGTGTTCTATATTTTTCTATTAATATTTGTTCATTTTTGTTTTCTACAAAATCTGTTTTAAAGTCAACCAAAATTAATTCTCCTGATTTTGAAATATAATAAAGGTCTATAATACCTTGTACTAAGATGTTTTCTTCGATTTCTTCATTATAGATTTCTTTTGCAGGTATGTTAATGTAAAATGGTTTTTCTCTTTCAACCTGTTGTGCTGTGTGCATTTCTTGCCATAATTTTGATTTTGTGAATTGATAGATTTTGTTTAAGTTTATTACTTCTGCTTGTTTTTGGGTGATTGTTTTTTTGGCTACTAGTTTTTCTACTAATTCTTTTATTTCTTCAAATGTGTATGTTTTTTTTGATAAGTCTAATTTTTGCATACATAAATGTATTAAAGTTCCTTTTTCTGCGTTTGTTATTTTGATGTTTTCATCTGTTTGCAAAAACTTAGGCTTAGGAAATTCCACTTCTTTAAGCTGATTTTGCATTTTTCCTTCTTGATTAAGTTCTTCTATTCCTATATATTCAGTACTTTCAGCTATTGAGAGTTGTTCATTGTTATTATTTTCCTCATTTTTCCACATTTTTTCTTCATTTTGTGCATATTTCAAGGCTTTTATCTCTGTAACAGAGGTTTTGGTTGGAATGACTGTTGACTTTTTATATGGATATTCATATTCTAATATTTTTGCAATTTTCTGTTGTTCTTCTTTGTCTGGTTTTACTTCATCTAACTTTTTCAAAATCTTTTCTGTAGTATTGTTTTCCTGAGTTTCAGGTATTTCACACATTTTTATTATTTCTTCTTTTTCATAATTGTTTATTAAAGCTAATTTTTTTGCTTTTTCTTCATTATAATAATATACCAATTCTATCCAGTCTAAATATGTTTTATATTTTTTTAAAACAATATGGTTTAGTTCTTTATATTTTTGAACAGTTGAAATTATGTCTTCTTGTTTTTTCTTTTTTGTGTATCCTGTAATTATTAGTTTTTCTTTTGCTCTTGTTAATGCAACATATAAAATTCTCATTTCTTCTGATAGTGTTTCGATTTTTACTTGATTTTTTATTGCTTTTTTTGATAATGTATCATATTCGATTTGTCTATCATAATCTATATATTTTACTCCAATACCGATTTCTGGATGTAATAATATTTTTTTGTTTAGGTCCATTAAATTGAACTGTTTTCCTGTTCCAGATAAAAATACTACTGGAAATTCAAGTCCTTTGCTTTTATGAATGCTCATTATTCGAATTACATCATCATTTTCTCCAATTACTTTTGCAGAGTCCATATCTCTGCTACCTGTTTTTATTTTTTCAATATAATTTATAAAATTGAATAGTCCCTTAAAACTGATGCTTTCACATTGTTTGGCTCTTTCAAATAATATTTTTAAATTTGCTTGTCTTAGGTTTCCATTTGTCATAAGTCCTACATAATTGTAATAACCTGTGTCATTATATATTTTCCAAATTAGTTCATCTAAACTCAAGTATTCCTGCTCTTTTCTCCACATTTCTATGTTGTCTAAAAATCTATTTATTTTGTCTCTTAATTCTGGTCCTACATCTTTTTTGGCTTTTAAAATTGTGTTATAAAAATTGTCATATTTATCACTTAGTCTAATTTGTACTAATTCATTGTCTGTAAAGCCTCCAATTGCAGATCTCATAGTTGCAACTAGTGGAATTTCCTGTAATGGATTGTCTATTATTTTTAGTAAATTCATTATTGCTTGAATTTCTATGCTTTCTAAATATTCTGATGATGAATCACTAAATACTGGCATTCTTAGACTTAGTATTTCTTTTTCAAATATTGGTGCTGGCTCTTTGGTTGACCTTAATAAAACTACTATGTCTTTATATTTTATGTTTCTCTTTTCTTGTTTTTTTGCATCATAAATTTGAAATTTGCTTTCTATTAATTGTTTTATTCTATTTGCTACAAATTTTGCTTCTAGTTCAATATCTTCTAGTCTTTCTTTTTCTTCTTTTGCATCTGTACCATTAATGTCATATTCAGAACCAAATTCACTTTCATTATAGTTATATTCACCGTTTTCATCATCTTCATTTTCTTTATTTTCATCTTCTTGCTCTTCTTCACCTAATGTTTGTACATTTATAATGTCTATTTCTGCTCTTAAGTCTTGATTTGTGTCTTCATAATTGGCTCCTAAATTTAGGTATTCTTCTTCTGTATAGTTTAGCTCTCCTAGTTCTTCGCTCATTATGTTTTCAAATATTAAGTTTGAAAAGTCTAATACTTCTTTTCTGCTTCTGAAGTTTTTGAATAATTGGATTTTTAAATCATCTTCTGGTTTTTTTTCTTGTTTTAATTTGTATTTTTTGTATTTGTTTAAAAATAGGTCTGGTCTTGCTTGCCTAAATTTGTATATACTTTGTTTTACATCTCCTACCATGAAAATGTTGTTTCCTCTTGAAATAGATGTTAATATATATTCTTGTACTAAGTTGCTGTCTTGATATTCGTCTATTGCAATTTCTTCAAATTTTTCTTGATATTTTTTTGCTATTTCAGTTGGCTCACCATTTTCATTTAATAATATCTTTAATGCAAAATGTTCTACATCACCAAAGTCAACTATGTTTTTTTCTTTTTTTCTTTTTGAAAATACTTCTCCAAATTCTAAAATTAATTCTTTTAGTTTTTTTATTATT
This sequence comes from uncultured Clostridia bacterium, assembly GCA_944393735.1. Lineage (GTDB taxonomy): Bacteria > Bacillota > Clostridia > TANB77 > CAG-508 > CAG-269. Next base: position 3,826 of record CALYBE010000071.1, on the reverse strand, counting down.
ACGTACATGTCTTTTATGTCTTCATTTGCTTGTTTTGAGTCAAATTGCAATATTTTATCTAATTCCTTTTTCAATTTTTCTTTTACGTCATCTCTTGTTGCTTTGGCAGTTTCTTTTGCTTCTATTTTTACTGATTTATCCATTGTCCATGAACTGAATTTTAGTGTTTCATAAATTGTATAGGCTTTGTTCCAGGTATCTAAATTTGCTTTTAAAAGTTCTAGTTTTTCTATGTCTTCATTTAGTAATAGCCAACTTTTATGTAATTCTGGATATTTTTCTAAGTTTTTTCTTTCTGCATCAAGTTTTATTATGCTGTCTTCTACTATTTCTCCTACCTGTTTTAGTAGAATTTCTCCCCAAATTGTTTTTGAAAAGTCTTGTTCTATATTTTTTAAGTTGAACATTTCTATTTTTTCTTCTAGCCATTTTTCTGAGAATGGGTTACTTTGTATGTATTTGTATATTGTTATAATTAGGTCTTTTAATGGTGTGTCATCTCTATAACTTGTATATGTGTTTATTAGTTTTTCAAAGTCTTTGTCTTCATTTTCGTATTTTTCTTCAAATAGTTCTTCTATAACATCTTGCTGTAAAATGTCTATTTCTATTGGGTCTCCTATTCTGAAGTTTTGTGAAATGTTTATTTCAAAGAAGTTGTTTCTTACAACTTCTAAACAGAATGAGTCTATTGTGCATATACTTGCTTTATTTAATAATGTTACTTGTCTTTGGAGTCTTTCGTCTTCTGGGTTTTCGTCTATTTTTTGGTAGATTGCATTTAATACTCTTTCTCTCATTTCTGCTGCTGCTGCATTTGTGAATGTTACTACTAATAGTCTGTCTATGTCTGTTTTTTCGTTTATTATTTTGTTTATTATTCTTTCTACTAATACTGCTGTTTTTCCACTTCCTGCTGCTGCTGCAACTAATATGTTGTTTCCTTTTTCATGTATTGCTTGTTGTTGCTCTTCTGTCCATTTTACTTCTTTTGCCATGTTTTATTTCCTTTCTTTTTCTTCTCTTAATAAATAATGTACTGTATTTGTTTGAAAAATTGTGTGTTTGATAGTAAACAATACTATAAAATAATTATTTCAACCATGCTTTTGTTCGTTATATCATATTTTTTATTTTATTACAATAGTTATAAAGATATAGGATTTTTTCTAAGAATATAAAGAAAAAGAAGCTCTTATGAACTCCTTTTTCTTTATAATTTTTTATTCATTTTCTGTTGTTGTTTCTGATGTTTCATGCTCTTCTGTTTCATTTTCTTGTTGATTTTCTGAGTCTTCTGTTTTAGATTTTTCTGGATTGTCTTGGTCAACTAAATCTTTCATTGTAAGATTAATTCTTCCTTGGTCATCAATTTCAATAACTTTAACTGGTACTTTATCTCCAACTTTAACAACATCATTAACATTTTTTACTCTTTCTTTTGATATTTTAGAGATATGAACTAGTCCTTCTTTTCCTCCTCCAATGTCAACAAATACTCCAAATGATGTAGTTCTTACAACAGTACCATAGTATATTTCTCCAACTTCAATTACTCTTGCAATGTCTTCAATCATGTCTAAAGCTTTTTCTGCCATTTCTTCATCTGTTGAGTAAATCATTACTTGTCCGTCTTCTTCAATGTCTATTTTTACTCCAGTTGCGTCTATTATTTTGTTGATTGTTTCTCCGCCTTTACCAATTACGTCTTTTATTTTTTCTACTTTTATTTGTGTTGTTATGATGTGTGGTGCATATTTTGAAATTTCTTCTCTTGGTTCAGCTATTTGTGGTTTCATTATATTATCTAAAATGTATTGTCTTGCTTTTTTTGTTCTAGCAAATGCTTCTTCAATTATTTTGTAAGATAATCCGTCTACTTTGATGTCTACTTGAATTGCTGTTATTCCTTTTTCTGTTCCTCCTACTTTGAAGTCCATGTCTCCAAAGAAGTCTTCTAGTCCTTGGATATCTGTAAGCATTACATAATCATCTGGATTTTCTGGGCTTGTTACTAATCCTGTTGATATACCAGCTACTGGTCTTTTTATTGGAACCCCTGCATCCATTAGTGCTAGTGTGCTTCCACATATACTTGCTTGTGATGTTGATCCATTTGAAGATAATACTTCTGATACAACTCTGATTGCATATGGGAATTCTTCTTTTGATGGTATTACTGGTACTAATGCTTTTTCTGCTAATGCACCATGTCCTATTTCTCTTCTTCCTGGTCCTCTTGATGTTTTTGCTTCTCCTACACTATATCCTGGGAAGTTATATTGATGCATATATCTTTTTTCTGTTTCTGTGTCTATTCCGTCTAATTCTTGTGCTTCACTTAACATTCCAAGTGTTACTACTGATAATACTTGTGTTTGTCCTCTTGTAAATAATGCACTTCCATGTGTACGTGGTAATATTCCTACTTCGCATGATAATGGTCTTATTTCATCAATTGCTCTTCCATCAACTCTCTTGTGTTCATAGTATATCATGTCTCTTACACATTTTTTCTCTAATTTATATATTGCTTCTCCAATTTCTTGTTTTCTGTTTTCTGCTTCTTCTTCACCTAATTTTTCAGTTACTGCTTCTACTATTTTTTCTGTTAATTTTTCTACATTGTTGTCTCTTACTTCTTTGTCTACTTCTTGTACTGCAACTTTCATTTCGTCTGTGAAGTTTTGCTCTAAATATTCATATAAGTCGTGGTCTACTGCAAATGATTTATATTCGAATTTTGGTTTTCCTATTTCGTCTTTTATTTTTTGTATAAATTCACATATTTTTTTGATTTCTTCATGTCCTTTTTTTATTGCTTCTAACATTAGGTCTTCTGGAACTTCATTTGCTCCTGCTTCTATCATTGCTACTTTTTCTGCTGTTCCTGCTACTGTTAAATTTAGGTCACTTACTTTTCTTTGTTCTTCTGTTGGGTTTATAATTATTTCTCCATTTACTAGTCCTACATTTACTGCTGCTGTTGGTCCTCCAAATGGTATGTCTGATATTGATAGCGCTGCTGATGCTCCTATCATTGCTGCTACTTCTGGTGAATTGTCTTGTTCTACACAAAGTACTGTTGCTACAACTACAACATCATTTCTGAAGTCTTTTGGAAATAATGGTCTTAGTGGTCTATCTATTGCTCTTGCTGCTAATATTGCTTTGTCACTTGGCTTTCCTTCTCTTTTTGTGTATGAACCTGGTATTTTTCCTACTGCATACATTTTTTCTTCATAGTCTACTGATAATGGGAAGAAGTCTATTCCTTCTTTTGGTTCTTTTGAGGCTGTTACATTTACCATTACACATGTATCTCCATATTTTACTAATACATTTGCATTTGATAGTCCTCCTAGTTTTCCTGTTTCTATTACTAGCTTTCTTCCTGCTAGCTCTGTTTCATAACTTTTAAACATAAATTTACTCCTTTTTATTATTTTTTACACCTATTTTTCTCAAGTAAACTTAAGTTAGATTGTAACCTCTATAATATGCTAATTTTTGTAATTTTTTAATTTATGTGATTTTTGATTTGATTTCTAATTTTTTTGAACTTAAAGCTTATTTTTTATTAACACATTATACAAGCTACTTTTCTAATCTTAGTTTACTTGAATTTCAAATCTAATTTTTTATTTTTAAAGACTTTTTTCTTAAAAATAGAGGCGCTAGCTTGTTGCAAACGCCTCTTACATTACAACTTATCAACTATTTTCTTAGTCCTAATTTTTCTACTAATTCTTTATAAGCATTTTCGTCTTTTTTTGCTAAGTAGTTTAATAGATTTCTTCTTTTACCAACCATTTTTAACATTCCT
>CALYBE010000070.1 GCA_944393735.1 uncultured Clostridia bacterium | reverse complement strand
AGGTTCTTTTCTGATTTTTCGGCAGTTTTTATAATTTTCTCTAGCATCTGTTCTCTATTTACAAATAATCTTAAATAAGCACATTTATTATAATTACATACTAAATAGCAATACATACACATTGCTGTACATCCAGACGAAGTATATGGAACTAAAAAATCTGAAGTTTTATGATTTTCTACAAATTTATGAGTTTTTCTTGTTCCGATTATTAAATTTCTTTTCATTTTTGGAAATTCTGAATTTTGTTTTTTTCTCATTTCCTCAATATTATTATGATTTTCAATAATAAATTTAGGAACATCACTATACTTTTCTAGCAATTCTTTTCCAAGCACATAATTTTCAATACCTTTTTCATAATATATTTCACTCGGTTTGAATATTTTATCACCCAATTTTATATTGTTCTTTTTTTTGAAAATTATTCTCTTCTCTCATTATATATTATTTTTTCTATTTCTATAGAGACGTATTTTTACATTAGTTACTTATTTAGCTATTTTAATTAATTTCTTCAAGTATTTCTTTACTAGATAATGTTATTTTTGCTCCTTCTCTTATTAGCTCATTACAGCCTTCACTTGTCAAACTTGTTATATTTCCTGGTACAGCAAATATTTCTTTTCCTTGTTCTAAACCAAATTCAGCAGTTATTAATGAACCACTTGTTTTTGAAGCTTCTACAACCAATATTCCTTTTGATAGTCCACTTATAATTCTATTTCTTTGAGGAAAGTTATTCTTTTCAGGTGTTGTGCCTGTTGGATATTCTGAAATAATGCATCCTCCTGATTTTATTATTTTTCTTGCTAATTCAATATTTTCCTTTGGATATATTTTGTCTATTCCTCCTCCTAATACTGCAATTGTCTTTCCTATTTGCAAATTTTCTTTTGCTTCAGTTTTTGCTTCTAATCCTGTTATATTCTTTGTATTCTTTATATCTGACATGCTTTTTATGTTCACTACATTTAGTTTTTGTTGTTCTTTTGATATGTTTGCTTGAATATTTCCTAAATGTGCTACTGTATCAATTCCTAATGCTAACCCACTTATTATATTTATTCCATTTAATGTTAATTCTTGAGATATTTTTAATGTAACATTTCTTCCATAATTAGTGCACCTTCTTGCGCCCACTATTGCAATTCCTTTTTGCTCTAAAATTTCTTTATTACCTAAGACATACAATTTTTTTGGCGGGTCATAAATATTTCTTAATTGGTTTGGATATTCTTTTGATTCTATTGATATTTCTTCTATCTTCATATTTGTCTCCTTTTAAATAAAAAAAGAAGGTAATAAATATTTATTACCCCCTTTTATTTAGTTTATTTCTAACTTAATTTAAACGATTAGATTAATTTTTTTAATTTAAGTTCTTTGCTGCTTTAATAACATTATTCATAAGCATAGCTATAGTCATTGGTCCCACCCCTCCTGGAACTGGAGTTATATAACTTGCTTTTTTTGCTACATTTTCAAAATCAACATCTCCTGTTAATTTTCCATTTTCATCTCGATTCATACCGACATCAATTATAATTGAATCTTGTTTTATCATATCTGCCGTAATAAATTTTGATTTTCCAATTGCAACTATTACTACATCAGCATTTTTAGTATGTTCTTTTAAATCTTTTGTTTTTGAGTGACATACTGTAACAGTTGCATTTTTGTTTAAGCAACATTGTACTAATGGTTTTCCTACTATATTACTTCTTCCTATTATTGTAACATCTTTACCTGTTAAATCAATATCAAATGCCTCAAACATTTTCATTATTCCATATGGTGTACATGGCATAAATGTATTTTGATTTAAACATAATTTTCCTACATTTATTGGATTAAATCCATCTACATCTTTTTCTGCTGCTATTGTTTTAAAAGCTTCATTTATGTCTAAATTTCTTGGTATTGGGCTTTGTAACAATATTCCATGTATGCTATCATCTTTGTTTAGTTTTTCTATTAAGTTAATTAGTTTCTCTTGTTTTATATATTCACTAAGCAAATGTTCCTCAAATGCTATTCCAATTTCATCGCATGCTTTGCTTTTGTTTCTAACATATATTTGTGAAGCCTTGTCGTTTCCTACCATTATTACTGCTAATTTTGGTTTTATTTGCCTTTCTTTTAATTCATCACATTCTATTTTTAATTTTTCTCTTATTTCTTTTGCTAATTTTTTTCCATCTATTATTACAGGCATAACTTTTCCCCTTCTTAAGATTTTCTCTATTGTAAGCATCTTTTTTTGTTGACGATTCGTGTTTTTTGGTCTAAAACTCTTAATTTCTTCTTTTTTATCCTAAATCATTATCTTCCATAATTTTATATTCAATATCTTCCATATGAGGAAACATCTCTTTGACTCTTTTTAATGTAATCACTGTCATACGTGGTTGAGGATTTTTAGGATTATCTGACAATAATTTTTGAGTGTAACAATTCTTTGCAGTTTTAAACAACACATACCTATTACGTACATAAGTATAATATATTTGATATCCATTTTTTAAATCTAACCACATATCTTCAAATGTATAATCTTCCATAATAATTTTTAGAGTTAGTATTTAAACCTAACCTTATCTCCCTTCTGTCTGAAGGATTGTCCAGACTTTATAATATAACTTTTTTGTCATATTTTTTGTTTTATTGTTTATTTTATCATATCCATAAATTCTTGTTCTGTCAATATGGTAACACCTAATTTTTGGGCTTTAATTAATTTGCTTCCTGAACCTTCACCTGCAACAACATAACTTGTTTTTTTAGAAACAGAACTTGAAGTTTTTCCTCCAAATTTTTCAATTATGTCTGAAGCTTCTTCTCTTGAGTAATTATCCAATCCTCCTGTGAGAACAAATGTTTTTCCTGCAAATCTATCATCTTCATCATCTTCTTTTATCCTTTTTGTATTTACACCTGCTTTTTCTAGTCTTTTAATTAAATCTTTAGTTTGTTCTTGTTCAAAAAACTCTACTATACTTTGCGCCATAACTGGTCCAATATCTTCTACAAGACTTAATTCTGCAAGTGATGCTTTTAGTAAATTATCTATTGAGTTAAATTTTTTTGCTAAAACTTTTGCTGCTTTTACACCTACATGTCTGATTCCTAATGCTGTAATTAGTCTATACAAGTCATTATTTTTACTTGCATTTATGCTGTCGATTAAATTCTGAGCAAATTTTTTTCCATTTTTCTTTAATGATGCTATATCTTCAAATTTCAAATCATAAATATCTGCTATATTTGAAATCATTTTTCTTTCAAGTAGTATTCCTATAATATTTTCTCCAAGTCCTTCTATATTCATTGCTTCTCTTGAAACAAAATGTACTAAATTTCTATATAGTTTTGCAGGGCATTCTATTCCTGTACATCTTACAGCTGCTTCTCCTGGTTCTCTAACTGCTGTAGCTCCACAAACAGGACATACTTTTGGCATTTCAAAATCTTTTTCATTGCCTGTTCTTTTAGAAATATCTACTCCGACTATTTCTGGAATTACATCTCCTGCTTTTTGAATGATTACAGTATCTCCAATTTTCAAGTCTTTTTCCTTTACAAAATCTTCATTATGTAATGTGGTTTTTGATATTAATGAACCTGCTACCCTTACTGGCTCTAATATTGCAAGAGGAGTAATTACACCTGTTCTTCCTACTTGAAATTCTATATCTTTCAAAATTGTTTCTTTTTTCTCTGGTGGATATTTATATGCAATTGCCCATTTTGGAACTTTTGTAGTTGTTCCCATAATTTTTCTTAAATTTAAATCATCTACTTTTACAACTGCTCCATCTATTCCAAAAGTTAATTTTTCCCTTTCTTCACCTATCTTATTAATTGCTGATCTTACTTCTTTAATATTTTTGCATAATATACGAACTGGATTTACATTAAAACCTAATTTACTTAAATATTCAAGTTCTTCAAAATGAGAACTGAATTCTTTTCCTTCTATTTTCTGTACATTAAATATATATATATCTAATGGTCTTTTTTTAGTTATACTACTATCTAACTGCCTTAATGAACCAGCTGCTGCATTACGCGCATTTGCAAATAGTTCTTCCTCATTTTCTTCTCTTTCCTGGTTCAATTTTTCAAAGTCTTTTTTTGATATGAAAACTTCTCCTCTTACTGTTATATTGATTTTTTCTGGCAATTCTTGTGGAATTGTTTTTATAGTTTTTAAGTTTTCTGTAACATCTTCTCCTACTAAGCCATTTCCCCTAGTTGCTCCTCTAACAAACTTTCCCTCTACATATTCTAATGCTGAAGATAATCCATCAATTTTAGTTTCAACAACATAATTTCGATTTTCTATGCCATTTTCTTCAGCAGCTTTTTTCACTCTTTCATCAAAAGCATCTATTTCGTCAAAGTTAAAAACATCTTGCAAACTCTGTAAAGGAACTTCATGCACTACTTTTTGAAATCCTTCTTTTACTGTTCCTCCAACCCTTTGAGTTAAAGATGTTTTGGTTATTAATTCTGGATATTGATTTTCTAATGTTCGTAGTTCTAACATCATCATATCATATTCATAATCTGATATTTCTGGTTTATCATCATCATAATATTTTTTTGCATAATATTCTGTTTTTTTTCTAAGTTCTTCTATTCTTTTTTCTGCTTGTTTCTTATCCATTTCGTTTTCTCCTCTTTTATTTTTGTTAATTTTTCAATTTCGACTTTGCATGTGTTTGTACAAAGCCATTTTTGTTGTATTATAAAAGTGATTTTTCTTATTAATTCCTATTAAATAAAAATAGGGGAAATGTAGATTTTTCTTTAAAATAATTACATTCCCCCACCTTATTAGATTTTCTTTTTTTAAAAAATCTGCTGTTTTTTATAATTTAGTTTTAAACATCTGCTTTTGCCCAAATTACTAATCTTTTTTGATTATCATCTGTACAAGTTGCTAATGATACTTCTGTTGCTCCTCCTGTGTCTCTTACCATATAATCTGCATCATTTTCAGTTGTTTCATATATATTATATATTGTATATGATAATCTTTTTCCTGTTAAGTCTGTTATATATACTTTGTCACCATTTTTCAACTTTTTGTTATTTGAAAAGAAGTTTCCATTTCTATAATTATGTCCTGCTATAACTGTATTTCCTGGTTGATTTAATCCTGGTCCATATAATTCACATACTGATGTTTCTAATGCTGATTTTGAATATTCTGATCTATCTAGTATAGGACAAGATAAACCTGTTGCTGGTATTTCTATTGTTCCTGCTACTACAAATCCATTAAATTTTTGTACAGTTGCTTCTCCGTCTTCTCCAGTAACTTTTTCTCCTTCGTCTACATCTAGTATATAGTCATCATTATTTGTACCTCCTGTGTTATCTGTTGGTACATTTTGATTACCTACAAAATTGTTTACAAAATCTTGGGAATCGTTCTTAATATTAGTACTTCTTATATATCTGTATCCTAAAAATCCAATTATTCCTATAATTGCAATTATTACTATTACTAACAATACTGTTAAAAAATTGCTATATTTACTATTCATAATATCTACCTCCCCACTTTTCCATATACTTTAATTATAACACATTTTTGTATAAAATGGTAGAGCTTTTATACAATTTTTTCTCCAAACTGAGTTCCAGCCAATAAATGAAAATGTAGATGACCTACTTCTTGTCCTCCATCTTTACCACAATTTACTATTACTCTAAATCCTTTTTCTTTAAATCCTTGTTTTTCAGCTATTATATTTATTACCTTATAAATTTTACTAATTATTTTTTCGTCTCCATCTTCCATCTCTGCAAGTGATTTTATATGTTTTTTAGGTATTACTAATATGTGTATAGGTGCTGCTGGATTTATATCATTAAAAGCTAGTATTTCTTCATCTTCATATACTTTATTTGAAGGAATTTCTCCTTTTATTATTTTACAAAAAACACAATTTTCTTCCATAACTAACTCCTTTTAAAAATTATCTATAAAGATTTACTCTAAAACGGCTTTAATTCTTCTAACTCCTGATGAACTAGATTCCTCTTTCTTTATTTTGAAGTGCCCTAATTCTGATGTATTTGATACATGAGGTCCTCCACATAATTCAAGTGATATATCTCCTATTTTATAAACAGATACTATATCTCCATATTTTTCGATAAACATAGCTTCTGCTCCCATTTTAATTGCATCTTCTTTTTTCATCTCTAAATGCTCTACAGGAATTGCCTCTTTTATCCATTTATTTACTAGGTCTTCTGTTTTTTGCTTTTCTTCATCTGTCATTTTTGTTGGATGTGAAAAGTCAAATCTCATTCTTTCCTCTGTTATGTTGCTTCCTCTTTGATGTACATGTGAGCCTAAAACTTGCTTTAGTGCTGCATTTAGCAAATGTGTTGCTGTGTGATATTTTGTTTCCATTTCTCCTGTTGAAGCAAGTCCACCTTTGAATTTTTGCTCTGCTCCTGCTCTTGATTTTTCTTGATGTTTTTTAAATAGTTCATCAAATTTTTCTTTATCTATTTCCATTCCATTTTCAGTAGCAAGTTCTTTTGTTACTTCTGGTGGAAATCCATATGTATCATATAATCTAAATACCATTTCTCCTGGTACAATATTTTTTCCTTGTTTTTTTACATTTTCTATTTCTTTGTAAAATTCTTTCTCGCCTTTTGTTAGAGTTTTTACAAATTTGTCTTTTTCTTCTAATATTACAGTTTTTATTATTTCTTTATTTGTTTCAAGTGCAGGATACATTTCTTTTAAGTTTTCCACATTTATGTCTATTAATGTTGATAATTCATCTAATGATATTTGTAATTTGTTCATATGTCTTATCATTCTGCGTATTAATCTTCTTAAAATATATCCTCTATCTATATTACTTGGTCTTCCACCATCGCAAGTTATCATCATGCTTGAACGTAAATGTTCTGCTACTATTCTTCTACTTGCGATATTGTCAACTTTTTGTAATTCTACTAATTTGTCCATCACAGGTGCAAATAATTCTGTTTCAAATGGAGTTTCTTTGCCTTGTAATAACATTGCCATTCTTTCTAATCCAAGTCCTGTATCTACATTGTGTTGTTTTAATTTTGTATATTTTCCGTCTTTATCTTTGAAATATTCCATAAATACATTATTCCAGATTTCTACATATTTGCCACAATCACAAGATGGGTTACAATGTTCTGAACATTTTGGCTTTCCAGTATCGTAAAACATTTCTGTATCTGGTCCGCATGGGCCTTCTTCTCCTGCAATCCACCAGTTATCATCTTTTCCAAAATAATATATTCTTTCTTCTGGTATTCCTGCTTTTTTCCAGCATTCTGCTGTAACAGTATCTCTTGGGCAATCTTTATCTCCAGCAAAACATGTTACTGAGATTTTTTCAGCTGGTATATTTAATTCCTTTGTTAAGAAGTCATAACTCATTTGAATAGATTCTTCTTTAAAATAGTCACCTAAAGACCAATTTCCAAGCATTTCAAAATATGTTAAATGACGGTTGTCTCCAACTTCTTCTATGTCATTTGTTCTTACACATTTCTGATAATCTGTTAATCTTTTTCCTGCTGGATGTGGTTCTCCTAGTAAATATGGAACTAATGGTTGCATTCCTGCAGTTGTGAATAATACTGATGGGTCATTTTCTGGTATTAATGGTGCTGATGGTATCACAACATGTCCATGTTTTTTAAAAAAATTTAAATATTTATTTCTTATTTCAATAGCTTTCATTTTATTTTCCTTCCTTAATTATAGTCCGTTTGTTACGTATTTGATTATACTCTAAATAGTGGAAAAAAGCAAGTGTTTTAGCTATCTTTATTATTATATATAATAATTTAGGTTCTTTATATATTAATATTTTAAAGATATATTAATATTTTAAAGGCAAGACCCTGATTGTTATTCCCTAGATATGTTTTGCCAAAAAATATTAATATATAAAGAACTTAATAAATTGATATAAAGTAAACATCTATTAGGATGAAACTCTTTTATTTAATGTGAAAAGTGATTTTCCTTAGTAAAACGAAGGGACCCTGCATTACACAGGGTCCCTTCTGGACATTACCTTGCGAAGCCGAGATTTTGCAACGCCTTTTTGTTAAGCTCGGAGGCCAATTTCTCAGCCTCGAACCAACCTGCCTTTAGAGGCGAGATTGACGGAGCAAAGTACTCCATTCCATCCACCTTCACTAGCATAACATTGCTGTTGCTTTCATGCTTCTTGCTGTGGTTTTCCATTGTTGCTATCCTCCCAATTTTTTTATCAAGCGACTTGCTTGATTCAACCTTCATTATACCATAATTTGATATTTTTTTCAAGTTTTTTTCTACTAATACATTCCATTCATATCATTATCTGCTGCTTCATGATTATGTCCACAGATTTTTTGTTCAGGAACATCTGTTACTAAACTTTCGTTAGTTAATACTATTGCT
>CALYBE010000069.1 GCA_944393735.1 uncultured Clostridia bacterium | reverse complement strand
ATTCTCTGTCTCTTTTGTAGCATTAGGAACTACAATATCTTGAACAACATTATTTGCTGTAGCAAATTGAGAAACTTGATAATTGTCATTTCCATAATTAAGTAAATTAATAGCATCAACATATCTTCCACTAAGACCTTCTTCAGTTGCTTCAGCACCAAGAATAACAGCAATTAATTCCAAACCATCTTTTTGACTTGCAGCAATTAAGCAATTTTTAGCCTGAGTTGTAAATCCAGTTTTCACACCAATTGCATTTTCGTAATAATATCTATTTGAAGAATCAAGCAAACTATTAGTATTTTTAAAATAGCGCTCTTGGTCATATTTATTAGTTGGAGCAACTCTACAAGAAGTTTTTGAAACTATATTTCTAAAAGTTTCATTCTGCATGCAGTATTTAGCAATCAAAGCCAAATCATGTGCTGTTGTATAATGATCTTCATCTTGGATTCCACTTGGATTTGTAAAATGGGTATTAGTACAACCTAATTCTACAGCTTTTTTATTCATTAAATCAGCAAAATCAGAAACACTACCTGAGATATGCTCAGCAAAGATAAAACCAATCTCATTTGCAGAATGAATAAGGAACATATCTAATAAGTCTGATACAGATATTGTTTCACCCTCAACAATTCCAGCATTTGAGTAGCCAACTGGAATAGACATTACCGCTGAACGACTTGCAGTTATCTGTTCATCCAATGAGCAATTTTCAATAGCTAGTATTGCTGTTAAAATTTTTGTGGTACTTGCAGGATATAGAATTTTATCAAAATCTTTTCCTGCCAAAACTTTTCCAGTTGTAGCATCTATTAATATTGCTCCATCTGAATAAATTGTGAAATCTGGCTCAGGAACATCAAAAGTATTTCTATTTTCAGTTGATTGTTGTGAATCTGTCGCAGAATTTGATGGCAATGAGGAAGAATTATCACTATCTGTCGATTGTTCTGCATAAGATAATGTAAAAGTATTTATTAAAAGTATTAGAATAATTATAATTACAAAGATAAATTTTTTGTTTTTCATTTGTAATGTTCTCCTTTATAATAGTATCAAATGCATTTCTGAATATTTTTTGTAATTATTATATAAAGTTAAAATATTGACAATGCTAAATTAAAGTTCTGTTAAAGCATATTTAAGTATGACGATATATAAATTAAAAATACAAATATTCAAGACGCATTATTATAATATCTTATTTATAAAATAATTTCAAGGATATTTAATACCAAAGTGAAAATTTTAGTAATTAATTAAGCCGAAAAAAGGAAGGGAAAATATATGGTTAGAAAAATTTTATATAATTTTACAAGATTCTTCAAAAAGAAGAAAAATATTTGGGTGATTGTAATAATCATCTTATTAAGTATTGGATACATGGTAGTTGAAAAAACTATTAGTAAAAACGAAACAAATGAAATTGAAGAAAATGAGATTTTCAATTTTAATAATATTGATGACGAAGATAATAATAATAGCAGTAAAAGTAATAATTTACTAGAAGAAAGCAATTTCGAGACTGATGGAATTAATGCTGAAACAGAAGAAAACAGTACAATAGAAGGAAATGAGAATACAAACATTACAGAAGAAAGTAATCCAAATGGTAGTGATGAAGAAAATAATAACCAGGGTAGTAATAATGAAAATGTAAGTTTAGAAAATCAGGAAAATGATGAAGAAAAGATTTACATATATATCACAGGGCAAGTTAATAATCCAGGTGTAGTAATTCTTAGTGAAGGAAGCAGAATTGTAGATGCAATTGAAGTTGCTGGAGGAATTACAAGCAAAGCAGATATATCAAAAGTTAATTTAGTATATGTCTTACAAGATGGAATGAAAGTCAATATTCCGAGTGAAAATGATTTAAAAACCAATCCAGATTTTGAATATATTACTATGAGTTCAGGAGATTTAAAAAATGATGAAAATTTATCAGGCTCTAATACATCAAACTCAGATGATTCAAGTGAATTAAGCTCAAATTCTAGTTCTCAAGAAAATAGTTCAAAAAACTCAATAGTAAATATAAATACTGCAACACAAACTGAACTTGAAACTTTACCAGGAATTGGACCATCTATAGCTCTAAAAATTATTAATTATAGAAAAGAAAATGGAAAATTTTCTAAAATAGAAGATATCAAAAATGTTAGTGGTGTAGGGGATAGCAAATTTGAGAGTATTAAAAAATTTATTACAGTTTAATGATGTGTTTAGTGTAAAATAAGCCAAAATCGAAAAAAGCATTTGCTCAAATTTAGCAAATGCTTTATATTTCTTGGTTGCGGGGGAAGGACTCGAACCTCCGACCTTTGGGTTATGAGCCCAACGAGCTGCCAACTGCTCCACCCCGCGATGTGTCTAACTTTATATATTATATGCTTTTTTGAAGAATTTGTCAATAGCTTTTAGAAAATTTTTGAAATAAGCGTGTCTGCTAAGTTACAATTCAGTATGACATAAATTTAAGCAGTCTGAAATGTTGATATATAGATATTTTTTATCAAAAACATAGCTGAGGTCTACCTATAGGTCTTTGATGAAAAAATATTTATATATCAACATTTCGGACTTTTCTACAAAATTATGTTGCTAATATAATAATAAAATTTTTCAAGTCCTTAAAGACATAAAAATGAAAAATAAAAAAGCCACGAATTAGTTTAATACAAAATACGTAACTTTTTTGAATTGAATATAATATATTAATATTATTAAGGATTTGTTAAATAATTAAAGTAAATAAATTTTAGAAAATTCTTAATATAATTAATAACAAAGCTATCTATTTTTCAAGAAAACAGTAAAATCTTTAATAACATTTAGTGCATCAATAATTTCTTCTTCACTATATTTTTGTAAACATTCTTTAGTTTCATTTAAAATATTGTCATCTAATCCAAATAAAATATAGTCAGAAGAATGACCACACAAATCTTTCAACTGTTTAATACTTCTATAAGTCAAATTACTTCTACCATTTTCTACTAATCCAAGAAATTGACTAGAAATACCTAGTTTTTTAGCAAGTTGAGTTTTATTTAAATTAAGTTCATTTAACCTGATTGATTTAATTCTCTTTCCACGTTCGATTTGTTCTTGTTTTTCTTTTACTATATCTTTTTCCTGTCTTCTTTTTGCCATTTTTTAGTCCTTTCTGAGAGAATATAATTAATTATCAAAATCAAATTATTCATCTTTAAAAGATTTTAAACATTAATATTATAGAAAATAATAACAGTACTGGCATGGAAAAATAGTGTAGAAATTTATGGGATTTTATGGTGTGATAATATTATAATGACATTATATGCAATATTCTTTTTTAAAAGATTATTAAAGATGATTTTTAATCAGATAAATGATTTAGAAAAATGCGTATTTTACTAATTTCTTCTCTATCTTTTATATAATCTTTTCTAGGTTTAATAAAATTTTTTGATCCTCTTTTCTCATAACTATATCTAGGAATTAATTGAATATGAAAATGATTCATTGGACCATCACACATTGTACATAAATATACACTTTCAGAGCAATATACTTTTTTTAGAATATTCATCATTTTTTTTGCAAAAATAAAAATTTTGCCACACAATTCATCAGGAACTTCCATCATATCTTTATAATGTTTCTTTGTAGAAATTATTGTATGACCATTTGCTCTAGGGTTGCTCACTAAAAAGCATTCAAAATCATCATTTTCAAAGAGAAGTCTATCAGAAATATCACCATATAAGCAATTATTATTATCTTTATCATAGCAAGTAGGACATATTCCTAAATCAGTTAAAATAGCGGGAGAAATAATGCCTTTATTATTCAAAATATCCTTTATTGAATTTTTTATTTTATTCCAAAATTCTTTTAAATTATCATAAGAAAGTATATTTTCAACGTCATCAGGGTTAATCCATTTCAAATTTTCCTGGTCTTTTAAATCTATATTTTTGGTGGTTCGCCCATCATCTATTGCTATATACATATAATTTTCTACATTTTCTCCTGAAGGAGTGGTATACTTGTTTATGCAAATTTCTTTATTTATTAATAAATGATTAGCGCGTAATGTTTCTTCTTCAGTTTCTCTAACTGCACATTCTTCAAGTGTTTCTCCAGATTCAAGATGTCCTTTTGGAAAAGAATAGTCTTTTTCTGAATCTCTATATACTAATCCAATTTTTTTCGTTTGTAAATTTAATAAAATGGTTCCTGCTTTTTTTACTATCATATGATACCTCCAATTTTTTGTATAGCCTAATTATATAAAAATTTATTTTATAAATCAATGTTATTTGCTATAAAAAATAGGTAATATTTTGAAAAAAATAAAAGAGAGAAGCTAGGAAAATATTTGCTTTTTCCAGATTCTCGTTGTGTTTTGACATCCTTTTAGCTGTGGGCAGCGATTTCGGCAAGCCAAATCGCGTCTTTACGAGTTTCTGCTCTACCGATGAAACCGGCGTTGTGGCAGAAGGTTGAAGTAGCAACACCAGTCACTTTCTGCAGTTTTTTGTCCTTGAGGTCTCGTCACTCCTTCGGGACAGGATGCCAGAGCTTTGTCAAGGATGAGAGTCTCAAACTTAGAAAAATAAAAAAATGTCTTGAGCATACAAAAAAGTTATATTATAATAAAATTATGAATAAGAGAAAGAGGGGAAGAACCAATGATAATATCTGGACTACCTGAAGAAGGATTACAAAAACATCAGCAAGATGCATACAATGCAGTAACAAATTCATTAAAAACAGGAAATAGATCAGCAGTAGTAATACCAACAGGATGTGGTAAATCATTTATATCGTTACAATTGATGGAAGACAATAGAGAAAAAAATATATTATTTATAGCCCCAACAATAGCAATAAAAAACCAGATGTATAAATATATAGCCAAATATGTAGTAGGAGAAGAACCAACAGAAGAAAGAACAGAAAGACAAATAGCAGAAGAACATTTTCCTCACTTAAAAATAATGTTATATCCAACATTACTAAGAATGGATAGTGAAATCTTAGAAAAGTTAAAACCAGATATAATTATAATGGATGAATTACATAGAACAGGAGCAGACAAATGGGGACCAAAAGTAAATACATTATTAGACATGTATCCAGAAGCAAAAGTATTAGGATTAACAGCAACACCAGATAGAATGGATGATAAAAATGTAGTAGATGATTTGTTTGAAGGAAATATAAGCTATGAATTAACATTAGTAGAAGCAATAAAAAGAGGAATAGTAAAACCACCTAAATATGTAAAATGTGATTATGAATTAAGAGACATGCTAGTAGGAATAGCAGAACAAATAAAAGAATGTGATGATAAAGAAACAAGAGAAAGACTCGAAGAAAAATTAGATAAAATGAGAAAAATAGTAAACCAAGCAGAAGGAATACCAGAACTATTTGCCAAAAGCATGACCAAAAAAGATGGAAAATACATAGTATTTTGCAAAGACAAAGGACATATGAAACAAATGATGGAAGAAGCAAAAAAATGGTTTGCAGAAATTGACTCAAAACCAGAGATGTATTATGTATATAGTGGAAATGATAAAAATCTTGTAAATCAAGATGGAGAAAACAAACACTCAAATGAAGAGCAAATAAAAAGATTTGAAGAATCAAAAACAAACCATCTAAAACTACTATTTTCAATTGATATGTTAAATGAGGGGCTACATGTTGAAGACATCTCAGGAGTAATAATGTTAAGATCAACAGATTCAAGAATAATATATTTACAACAATTAGGAAGAGCTCTATCATCAGATAAAACAAGAGAACAAACAATAGTATTTGACTTAGTAAATAATTATTTAAAAAACAATTTAGACAGAGAAATAAATGATAAAAGTAAAAGAGAAATAAGTAATCAAAGAAAAGAAAGGGAAATTGGAAAAGTAGAAAATAGAGATGATTATGTTCAAGAAGATATAGACATCTTTAGAATACAAGGAGAAACAAAAGAATTTTTAGAGTTATTTGAAGAAATAAATGAAGAATTAGGCCAAGTATATTTAATAAATGGAAGAAAAATAAAAGCATGGATGGAGGAAAGAGGAACGACAAAACCACCAGCTAAAAGTGCAAAAGAACCAGGAGAGAAAAGATTAGGAACAGCATTAGGTACTATAAGACAAGAATTAATAAAGCCATATATAGAATTAAAAACAAAAGAAGAAAGAGAAAAATATAGAGCTAATCATCCAGAGTTAGAAGAAGTACAAGAAATAGTAAAATGGATAGATGAAAATAATTTATCTCCATATTTAGTAAATGCAAGAGATATAAAGAAATGGATGGAAGAAAAAGGAACAACAAAGCTACCATCTAAAATTGCAAAAGAACCAGAAGAGAAAAGATTAGGAAATGCATTATTCTCAATAAGACAAAAATTAATAAAGCCATATATAGAATTAAAAACAGAAGAAGAAAGAGAAAAATATAGAGCTAATCATCCAGAGTTAGAAGAAGTACAAGAAATAGTAAAATGGATAGATGAAAATAATTTATCTCCGTATTTAGTAAATGCAAGAGATATAAAGAAATGGATGGAAGAAAAAGAAACGACAAAGCCACCATCTAGATGTGCAAAAGATTTAAAAGAGAAAAGATTAGGAAGAGCATTATTCACAATAAGACAAAAATTAATTAATCCATATTTAGGACTAAAAACAGAAGAAGAAAAAGAGAGATATAGGGAAGAACGTCCAGAGTTAGAAGAAGTATTACAAATAGTAACAGATATAGATCTAAATAATGGTGATAAAAAGAAACAAGAACTTGCAGAATTAATTAGAAAAGATGAAGAAGCAAGGAAAAAGGTTGAAGAAGCAAAAAAATTAGAAGCACAGTATGAACAAAAGCAAAAAAGAAAAAGAAAAGGAAAAGATACAGGAGAGAATGATGGAAAACAATAAATTAATAGAAACAGATACAATATGGTATAAAATAAAGAAGTTCTTATATAATGTATTCAATAAAAAAGAAAATAATAATAAAAAAGAAGAAAAAAATGTACAAAACCATAAAGACAATAAATTTCAAGAAAGTATATCTGTAAAACAAGAGATAGAAGAAGAAAATAAAAAAGAAAGATTAGCAATAAATTTAATAAATGCAGATGTAGATATAAATGACTTAACAGACGAAGAAGTAGACAAAATGATAGAATGGTTTAAAGAAGATATAGAAAAACAAAATAATGAATTAAAAAGAATAAAAGCCCATATTTTGCAAATTAAAAAAGAATTAGAAGAATAATTATATGAGAATAGTTGAAAATAAAAAAATAAAAAGAGTATAAGTTTTTGTTTATACTCTTTTTTAATATATTTATAATTAAATATACTTAAAAACACTTTCAGGATATAATATTTTGCTTTTATTTTTAAACTCATCAATATCAACCCACATTGCTTTACACTCACCATGATCATCTATAACAGAATATTCATCTTTATAATCTTCATCAGGCAAATCTATAGAATAATAAAAAACTAATTCATGAGCATTTTTACCATTGTATGTAAAAATATTTTCAGAAACACCTAAAAAATCTTTAACAATAATATTCACGTTAATTTCCTCAAGAAACTCTCTTTTTAGAGCATCAGAACTTTTTTCCAAAAACTCAATTCCACCACCCAAACATCTATAAAATGTTTGATGTTTAACTTTGTCATAACCTTCACTAACAAGTAATTTATTATTTTTAATTGCAAGACCCAAAACGATAGGTCTTATTTCTTTAAACTTATCCATAAAAAACTCCTTTCCTTTCTCACTATGCTCAAAGGTACACATAGTAATGAAAGAATTTCTTTTAAACTAAAGTTTTTCCCAATGTACACATAATTCTAAAAAATTTTTTTCAAACTAAATTTTTTTATAAAAATAAATAATTATTATAGCAAAATCATTTTATCATATCCAATATATTTTCATTTTTAGTAAAATTCTTTAACCAAGTATTCAAATCTTTTTGCTTCTTATTGCTTTAATATCAAAACAATATAATTTTTCTCTATTTTGCAGTGTTTCCAAATAAGTAGCACCAAATTTTTCATAATAATTATTTAAACTTGTTTTTAAATATAATTTAGGGATATTTCTCTTTCGAGCCTCAGACAAAATAGCATTATTAAGTATTTTCGAATAACCATGACCTCTATATTCTTTTTTCACGAACATAGTAGCATACCAAGGAGTTAAATCAATTCTTTCATCTCCATCAGTAGGGAAGATAGATATAAAACCTATTAAAGTATTATTTTCAAGTAAAATCAATTTGCAATATGAAGGATTATTAAAGTTTTGAACAATTTTAGAAATCTTATTTTGAACCCTTTTTTCAAACTCTTCTTCAGAATTTGTCTGATGACCCCATTCTCTTTGTGTTAGTTCGGCAACTTCTCGAAGAAATTCTTGTTTTTCTTTAATATTATATATTTTTAACATATTGCCTCCTTTTTTATTTTGAAAAAAATATTTTAGAACATTGAATAAAAAAGCTTATCTTTAAAAGCCACTATTGATTATACACAGTTTGTATACAAAATGTCAATAAAATTATATACTTTTTTTAGTTAAGATGCTATAATTAAATCTGTTTACAAAATATTAAAATAATGGAGAAATAAATATGATAAAAAGATATAAACAAAATGAAATAAATAAATTAGCAGAAATACTAAAAAATGATGGTGTTATTAGTGTACCTACAGACACAGTTTATGGAATATGTGCAAGAATAAACTCATTAAAAGCACATAAT
>CALYBE010000068.1 GCA_944393735.1 uncultured Clostridia bacterium | reverse complement strand
CTTTCCTTCATACGTGGATCTCTTGTTAAGAATCCATTTGATTTAAGAACTGGTCTATATTCAGCATTTGCTTCATTCAAAGCTCTAGCGATACCATGTCTAATAGCTCCAGCTTGACCAGAAACTCCTCCACCATAAACTGAGCAAATTACATCATATTTAGATAATGTATTTGTAACAGTAAGAGGTTGTTTAACAATGAATTTTAAAGTATCTAAATCGAAAAATTCGTCGATATCTTTTCCATTGATTGTTATTTTTCCAGTTCCTTCAACTAATCTAACTCTAGCTATTGAAGTTTTTCTTCTTCCTGTACCGTTGAATGATATTTTATTTGACTTAGCCATTATTATAGTTCCTCCTTAATTAATTAAAAATTCCATATTTCTGGTTTTTGTGCTTGAAGATTATGCTCGCTTCCTGCGAAAACTCTTAATTTTGTTGCCATTTTTCTTCCTAAAGAATTGTGTGGTAACATTCCTTTAATAGCTAATGTCATAGCTTTTTCTGGATTTTGTTCAAGCATAACAGCGGCTGGAGTTTCTTTCATTCCTCCAATATATCCTGAGTGATGTCTGTATACTTTTGAGTTTTGTTTATTTCCTGTTAAAACTGCATCTTTACAATTGATAATTATAACATTGTCACCTGTATCAATGTTTGGTGTGAAAGTTGGTTTGTGTTTTCCTCTTAATAATCTAGCAGCTTCAGTAGCAACTCTACCAAGTGGTTTGTTTGCAGCATCAATTATATACCATTTTCTTTCAACATCTGATTTTTTTGCACTATATGTAACGTTGTTCATGGTAATATATACCCTCCTATTTCTATTTATACTAAATTTATATGAAATTTAAATCTAAAACCACCGGGGAGAAGTTTCATATTTAAATCATATTTCTAAAAATCGTATTTTTCCAAAATACTTAATTATTCTAATACAAAATGACGATTTTGTCAATAAATTTATTAAAAAATATTGATAAAATTTGCTTTTTTATATATAATTTGGATATTAAATCATACAATTTAATTAAAGTAATAATATAAGCATAGGAAGGGAATGAAATCAAACGTGACTGAAGAAAAAACAAAAAAAGTTAAAAAAGAAACTTTCATGCAAGGTGTAGTAACAATAATGTTCTCACAAATTGCAATTAAAGTTTTAGGATTAATATATACATTATATTTAACAAACAGAGAAGGTTTTGGCGATGCAGGAAATGCGATATATGCAAGTGGATATCAGATATATGCACTATTGCTTACAATATCATCAATAGGAGTACCAAATGCAATTTCGAAATTAGTATCAGAAAGATTAGCTCTTCGGAGATAACAGAGGAGCCAACAGGATATTTAAAGTAGCATTAGTAACTTTTGGTTTAATTGGAGCAACTGGAACAATGCTATTATTTTTTGGAGCACATACTTTAGCATATAATTTGATACAAATACCAGAAGCTGAATTAACATTAATTGCTTTATCACCTGCAATATTCTTTGTTTCAATATCATCAGTATTTAGAGGATATTTTAATGGAAGAAGAACATTAAAAACTACAGCCAGAGCTCAAACATTAGAACAGATTTTTAAAACAACATTAACAATTGTAATAGTAGAAATTGTAGCACATGTAACTTCAACTTCAACAGAAATGATGGCAGCAGGAGCAAATGTAGCAACAACATTAGCTACATTTTCAAGTTTTGCTTATTTATTCATCTACTATAGAACAAAAAGAAAAGAAATTGGAAATGAAATTCAACAATCAGTTAATTATAAGTATGAAAGTGTAAAATCAATAGTAAAAAAGATATTATTTGTATCAATTCCACTAACACTTAGCTCAATAATGACATCATTTAATAAAAATATAGATTCTTTTACAGTAAAAAGAATTTTAAGCACATATATAGATTCTAGTGTTGCAACAAAGTTATATGGTATATTAGCAGGAAAGGTAGACACAATTACAAATTTACCACTTGCAATAAATATAGCATTTGCCACAGCTCTTGTGCCAGCAATTTCAGCAGCGAAAGCTAAAAATGATAAAGAAAGTGCAACAAAAAGAACATCATTTTCATTATTAACTTCAATGCTTATAGGACTTCCATGTGTTGCAGGGCTAATTATATTTGCACAACCAATTTTAAATTTATTATATCCAAATGCAAACCAAGGTGCAGTATTACTACAACTAATATCAGTATCAGTAATTTTCTCAATATTAGATCAAACAATTAATGGTGCATTACAAGGCTTTGGAAAAGTTATGATTCCGGCAATTGCTTTAGGTATTGGATGTATAGTTAAATTAATATTAAATTTGATATTATTAAGAATTCCAGCATTAAATGTATATGGTGCAGCAATAGCTTCAATTGCATGCCATGCAGTTGCATTTACTATAGTATTTAATGTTTTGAAAAAATATGTAAAATTAGATTTGCCATTTAAAAAATTCATAGTAAAACCTGCAATTGCAACAGTAATAATGGGAATATGCTCATATACATTATATACGATTTTAAGTGGAAGTATAATTTCTGGAAATAAGGCAACAATAATATCAATCTTGTTCGCAATAGTAGTTTATATATCTGCAGTAGTTGTTTTAAAGATTTATAACAAAGAAGATATACTTATGTTACCTAAAGGCGAAAAAATTTATAAATTTTTACAAAAACTTAATATTTATTAAAAATTATTAGAAATTTATTAGAAAAAAAGAGGGATTTTAATTTATTTTGGAGAATAAGATTAATTGAAAGTACATATATTGTGAAAATAGCAATATAAGTACATATACAAAAAAATATAGGAGGTAATGTACGATGAACAAAGCTGAATTAGTAGCAGCAATTTCTGCAAAAACAGGAGATTCTAAAAAAGCAACAGAAGAAGCAGTTAATGCATTTGTTGCAGTTGTTTCAGAAGCTTTAAAAGGAGGAGACAAAGTTCAATTAGTTGGATTTGGTTCTTTCGAAGTAAGAAAAAGAGCAGCTAGAAAAGGTAGAAATCCTCAAACAAAAGAAGAAATAAAAATACCTGCATCTAAAGCTCCAGTATTCAAAGCTGGTAAAGCATTAAAAGATTTAGTAAACGGATAATTATAAAAATGTATAAATATATGATAGGGCTAGAGAAATCTCTAGCTTTTTTTTCTTGATATTTTCGCAAATTTAGTGTAAAATAATAGTGCAAAATAATAAAACAGAAAAGAGGACAAATATGTATCTAATAGTAGGGTTAGGAAATCCAGAAGAAGAATACAGTAAAACAAGGCACAACATGGGATTTAATACAATAAATAAATTAGTAGAAGATTATGATATAAAAATAACCAAAAAGAAATTTCAAGGCTTATATGAAATTGCAAACATAGAAAACCAAAAAGTATTATTAATCAAGCCACAAACATATATGAATTTAAGTGGAGACTGTGTAAAAGAAGTAGTAGACTTTTACAAAATAGAAAAAGAAAACATAATAGTTATATATGATGACATGGACATAGAACCAGGCAAAATAAAAATAAGAAAAAAAGGCAGTGCCGGAGGCCACAATGGAATGAAATCAATAATACAAATGCTAGGAACAGATGAATTTACACGAATAAGAATAGGAATAGGAAGACCCATGCATAGTGGAGACGAAATAACACATGTAATAGGAGCAATACCAGAAGAAGAAATTCCTAAACTAAATGAAGGAATAGAAAAAGCAAAAGAAGCAGTAATTGAAATTTTAAAAAATGGTGTAGATAATGCAATGAACAAATTCAATTAAAAGGCAAATCATATTAAGAGGAAGGAAAATCAACATGATAGAAATAGTAGTAAACAAAAAAGGAGACCTAAAAACAACAGCATTAATAGAAAACGGAATATTAGAAGAACTATATGAAGAAGAAAAAGAAAGTAAATATAATAGGAATGAAGGAAACATATATATCGGAATAATAAAAGATATAATCCCAGGAATGCAAGCAGCATTTTTAGATATTGGAATAGAAAAAAACAGCTTTATACATGTAAAAGATGTACTACCACAAGTAGACGAAAAAGTAGAAAAACCAATAACAGCCAAAATAGAAGATGTCGTAAAACCAAAACAAAAATTATTAGTTCAAGTACAAAAAGACAGTAATGACAAAAAAGGAGCAAGAACAACAACACACATCAAACTAACAGGAAAATACATTGTACTATTACCAAGAACAGATATAATAACAATTTCTCAAAAAATTGTAAACGAAAAAGAAAGAGAAAGATTATTACAGATAGTTAAAAACAAATTGCCAAAAAATACAGGAGCAATTATAAGAACTATAGCAGAACAACAAAAAGAAGAAGTCTTAATAAAAGACATTGAACAATTACAAGAAAAATGGGAAACGATTCTAAAAAGATTTGAAGAATCACCTAACAAGCAAGAATTACTATATACAAGCCCAACAATTGTAGAAAAAATGATAATAGACTTACCAGAAGACAAGATAGATGAAATTGAAGTAAATGACAAAGAAGAATACAATAAAATAAAAAAAACACTTCAAAAAATGAAAATAACAAGTATAAAAGTAGAATTAAAAGATAAAGAAAATTTAATAGAAAAACATGAATTAGAAAAACAAATCGAAAAATCAAAACAAAGAAAAATATGGCTAAATTGCGGTGGATTTATAACAATAGACCCAACAGAAGCATTAGTTGCAATAGATGTAAACTCTGGAAAATTTACAGGAAAAAGTTCATTAGAAGACACAGTATATAAAGTAAACTATGAAGCAACAATTGAAATAGCAAAACAATTAAGACTGAGAGATATTGGCGGAATAATAATAATTGACTATATAGATATGCAAAAACAAGAAAATAAAGACAAAATTGAAAAACTTTTAAAAGAAACATTAAAACAAGATAGAGCCAAAACACAAGTTGAAGGATTCACAAAATTGAATTTGATGGAAATGACAAGAAAGCATATTTGCAGTCATAACAGTTAAATATTTATTTTAAAAAAGGAAGGAAAGAATAAAGAAGTAATGAAAGTAGGATTTGTATCATTAGGTTGTAGCAAAAATTTAATAGACACAGAAATAGCAATTGGAAAATTCAAAAACAACAACTATGAAATTGTAAACAACCCAGAAAATGCAGAAATAATAGTAATAAACACATGTGGATTTATAGAATCTGCAAAAGAAGAAGCAATAAACACAATATTAGAAATGGCTGAATACAAGAAGAAAAAATGCAAATATCTAATAGTAATGGGATGTTTAGTACAAAGATATTATGAACAATTGGTAAAATCTTTGCCAGAAGTAGACTTATTCATAAAATTAGATGAATACAACCAAATGTGGCAAAAAATAGAAAAATTAATAAAAGAAGACAAAGTAGAAAAAAGCACAACCAAAACAATCAGCAAAGTCTCAGAAATAAAACAACTTCCATTACCAACATATAAAGAATTTTCTGAAAGAGTTATAACAACAGGAACAAATTATGCCTATTTAAAAATTGGAGAAGGATGTAGTAATATGTGTACATATTGTGCAATTCCATATATAAGAGGCAAATTCGTAAGCAGGAAAATTGAAGATATAATAGAAGAAGCAAAAATGCTTGCTCAAAAAGGAATAAAAGAATTAATAATAATAGCACAAGATACAACAAAATATGGTGTAGACATTTATGAAAAGCCAAAATTAGCAGAACTATTGCAAAAACTATCTGAAATTCCAGAAATAAAATGGATAAGATTTTTATATTCATATCCAGAAGGAATTACAGATGAACTAATTCAAACAGTAAAAAACAACCACAAAATTTGTAAATATTTTGATATTCCAATTCAGCACATATCAGATAAAGTACTAAAAAGAATGAACAGAAAAACAAACAAAAAAGAAATAGAAAATCTAATAACAAAAATAAGAAAAGAAATACCAGATGTAATTTTAAGAACAAGCTTAATTGTTGGCTTCCCTGGAGAAACAGCAGAAGATTTTAAAGAATTATGCGAATTTGTGGGTTTTGCAAAATTTGACAAATTAGGTACATTCATGTATTCTAAAGAAGAAGGAACACCTGCTGCAAAATTACCAGAACAAATACATGGAAATACAAAAAAATCAAGATATAACAAAATTATGGCTTTACAACAAAAAATTTCCAAAGAAAACCTTCAAAAAAATATCGGAAAAGAACTAGAAGCTCTAATAGAAGATATTTCATTTGATGGAAAATATTTAATAGGCAGAACTCAAAATGATGTTCCAGAAGAAGATGGAATTATCTATATAAAAAATAGTGACATGAAAAGAAAATTACTTAACAAATTTGTTCCAGTAAAAGTAATAGATGTAAAAGACTATGACTTAATAGGAGAATTATTAGAAAGGGATGTGATTTAGATGGAAGAAAACAATTCAGAACAACGTGCACTTGAAACAGAAACAAACAATTTAGAACAGAATGTAAAAGAACATAAATCAGCACAATATACATTTGGACCAGAAGAAAAACAAATACTAGAAATTTTAAGATCATTTGAAAGTGAAATACAAGAAAAATTACAAGAGTCAAAAGGAGAAGTCCAAAGAATAAAATATTACGAAAAATTTCAAATGAACCAAATAGACTTTAAAAATATATTTATAACTACTGAAAAAGATGCAGAAGGAAACATTAGTTACCATGTATACACTGGAGACACTTCAAATGAAATAATAACAATTGATAAAGACAAAAATGTAACAGTAAAAGAAGAACTAGAACACTTTTTAGGAGAAATAGACCTTGAGAAATTAATAGAAGAAAACGAAAAAACTCCAGG
The DNA here is from genome assembly GCA_944393735.1 of uncultured Clostridia bacterium. Taxonomy (GTDB): domain Bacteria; phylum Bacillota; class Clostridia; order TANB77; family CAG-508; genus CAG-269. The sequence continues at coordinate 2,015 of CALYBE010000068.1, read as the reverse complement.
AAGGCTAAAAGGAATATCTGAAACAGCCACATCAGAAGAAATGAAAGACTTCATTGATGGAGAAGAACCAGCAGATGCTAAAAAAGATGAAAAAGAACATTCTGAAGATGAAAAAAGTGAGCAAGAAAAAGACGAAAATGAAGAAGACAAAGATGAAAATGATAAAGACGAAAAGGGAAAAGATGAAGAAACAGATCAAATAAACAAAAAAATGGCAGAACAGGGAGAAGACTTAGAATTAGTAAATTATAAAAAGATAAAAGATCCACATGTTGCTCAAAGAATGCCAGATATATTTGGTGGAGCATCAGAAAATGGGTATGCATATTCAAATAAACTACATAGACATGTTTTAATTTCAACAATAGGAGGAGTACCACAATTAAACCAAAATGTAGAGCCAGCTAAAATGACATGGAAAACTGTAATAAGTGTTGGGGAAGACGGAAAAGAAATAAAAAGAAACATACCAGATTATATAATGCAAACCAAAAACCCACAAGAAGAAATTGCAGTACAAATTGATTATGATGGAACAATAGATTTACAAACAATTAATGTCTTACCTTGCCAAGAAAGAATTGCAAGAGGAGTTAGAATGCAAGGTGAAGGAGCAAGTCAAGAAGAAAGCTTGGAAGTAAGACAACTTTTTAACAGAAGAGAAAATGCACATGAGTTAGCTCATCAAGTACTAAAAGTTGAACAATACCAAAGAGAAAATGGAGAAACTGTTGATGGAGAAATAACAGAAGACTCATTAGTTCCAAATACTGAGGTAACATGGGGCGAACTAATGGAAACGACAGGAAAAAATTTAATTGAATTAGTGCAATTATATAATGGAGAAAATACACAAGAAAGACAAGATGTATTTGAAACAATGCCAAAAACAATGGAACAAGCTCGTGAAAGCAATATAAAATTTAGTGATATACCAAGATTAATGATTGAAGCTTATAAAGATTCAGTTTCTATAAAATATTTTATGGAAAAAATAAAAGATGCAGAAGGATCTACTTTGGAAGATAAAATAAATGAGGCTCATGATATGATAGCACAAGATTATGGGGCACCAACTCAAACAAGATATCGCTAAAAAATTCTTTTAAATTTAACAAGAAAAATGAGAATAAAGCATAAGAAAAGGGCAAAAATAGAGGAAAATAAAAGTTTAAGTTTAAGAAAAGGACGAAAAAAATATGTTAATAGAAACATTAATATTTATAACTATAGCCTTTGCAATATTCATATATATGTTTTATCAATTAATAAAGAAAAATGATACTAAATATGTACCAATTCTGGCAATAGAAGCATTAGGAATAGGAATTGAATTTATACAAGTATATTTTAGTGACGGAAAAATAAATATATTTGTAGAAATAATATCATATATATTATCTATTATATTACCAATTGCAGTAATTATTTTAGAAAAAGCTAATAGTAATGTACAAGAAACACTTTATACTGCTTTAGCAAGAATATGTTTACTATTTGGAAATACAAAAAAAGCCAAAAACTTTTTAATAGAATTAGTAACAATAAATCCAAACAGCTATATAGGACATAAATTATTGGCACAAATATATGAAAAAGAAGGTGGACAAAGAAAGGCTGTAGATGAATATGCACAAGCCATAGAAATAAATAAACAAGACTATGATTCATGTTTCAAAGTGTCGGAATTATTAATAGATTTAGACAAAAAAGATGAAGCAGAAGAAGTACTAATAAATTTAATTAGTAAGAAACCAGATTATATTGAAGCAACAATTGCTTTAGGAGACTTATTAATAGAAAAAGAAGATTACAAAGAAGCTGCTAATGTTTATGTAGAAGCATTAAAAATTAATCCCACAAGCTTTGAACTAAACTATAATTTAGGAATAGTTTATACAATGTTAAACGACTTTGCAAGTGCTAAACTTTGCTATGAAAAAGCAGCAGAAATAAATTCTTTAATTTACAATACAAAATACAGTTTAGCAGAAATAGCAATGATGTACAAAGAC